>DATBXH010000831.1:0-5923 GCA_036514375.1 Bacteroidales bacterium
TTTATCAATAATATACGACAGCTTGGTACAGGTTTAATCAGTTATAAACCAATTAGTCTTACGGTAGAAAAGTCGCCGGAAGTACCCAGCTTTATTCTTTCGGACCAAAATAAGCTGCATCAGGTCATGATGAATGTGTTAGGAAACTCTGTAAAATTTACAGAAAAAGGTGATATTTATATTCAACTTTTCACGGGCGAAAACCAACTTTTTTTCAAGATCGTTGATACTGGCATTGGCATTAGCGAAGAAAATCTGCCACATATTTTTGATGCCTTCAAACAGGTGGATAGCTCTGCGTCAAGAAAATATCCTGGAACAGGTCTGGGACTTTCTATTTCAAAAAAATATATTGAGATGTTAGGCGGACAAATTCATGTCGGGAGCAAGCCGGGAAAAGGGACTACGGTTATTTTCAGCATCCCGTTACGCATGGCTAAGGAGGTTACTGTGGAACAACCCTATATACCTCATTCCTCCGTTGGAAATAATTTAGTTATGAAGCCCATACTTATCATTGATGAAGATGAAAAGTCATCGTTTTTATATCGTGAATATCTTCAGCAACATGGATATCAGTCTGAAATTGCAAAGAATGGGGCTATCGGACTAAAAATGATTATTGAATTAATACCACAAGTGATTATTCTCGATTGGAATGTAAAAAAGATAAAAGCATTGGATATTATACAGAAGCTTGAGTTGGATGTAACTACCAGAGACATAGCTGTGATTGTTATATCCGATACAGAAGATATTAAGGACGAATTATCGAGGAACCATGTTGTTTTTTTATTGAAACCTGTTAGCGAAGAAGGATTACTTTCAGCCATTAGAACTGTTTTAGAGAAAAAACCATCAGCAATACCAAAAGTTTCATACGCTAAATCGGGCGGAAATATTCTCGTTGCTGAGGATGAAGAGATTGGGCGTACACTCTTAAAGATGATGCTTGAAAAACGATATAAATTATCTTTTGCCAGAAATGGAAGAGAAGCTGTTGAGAAATATTTTTCAGAAAAACCTGATCTTGTTCTTATGGATATTATGATGCCTGAGGTTGATGGTTTTGAGGCCTTTGCAAAAATTGTTGATAACCGGCCCAAAGATGATAATACACCAATAATTGCATTAACTGCCAGGGCGATGAATAACGAACAGCGAAAAATTCTTCAGTTTGGGTTTACAGATTATATGTCCAAACCTGTCGATGATGAAAAACTGGTACAAATAATAGAGAAATATAAAATCACTCCGAATGACTAATTCTAAGCCTCATAAAATACTGGTGGTTGATGATGAACCTTCTAATCTTTTTCTTTTGGAAGGTCTTTTAGCTGAAGAAGGATTTCATGTATTCACTGCTCTTAACGGAGAGGACGCTATTGTATTGGCAAAAACAGAACTCCCTGATGTAATCCTTCTTGATATTATGATGCCCAGAATAACAGGAATTGATGTATTAAAAGTTCTGATGAAGGAGCCTCTTACCTGTAATATCCCTGTAATTATGGTAACGGCAAGGGTAGAGGCTGAAGATGTGGAAGAAGCTCTCACCAAAGGAGCAGTGGAATATATTAAAAAGCCGATAAATGAAGTGGAAATGCTTGCCAGACTTAGAGCTACTTTGCGGTTGAAAAAGCAAGAAGATAATTTACGGGCTTTGTTAAAGTCAAAAGAAGATTTTATATCGATGGTGTCACACGATGTTCGTGGCTCATTTTCTTCTATCTCAGGTTTTGCCGAATTACTTTTAACTGATGATAAACTTGCCGGAAGTTTGAACAGTGACCATAAGGAATTCCTCAATTTAATTATTGATACTTCAAATTATATTTATGATTATTTCAACAAACTTCTGAATTGGGCTAATTTGGGTGCAAATGAATTAAATCTTCAAAAGGAAAAAATTGCATTAGCAAAACTCGTTCGTGTGGCTGAAATTGTATATAAGTCAAAGATTAACGAAAAAGATCTTGAACTTGTTGTTGACATTCCTGATGATTTTAAGATATGGGTAGACCCAACCTACTTTAGTCAGGTCATCAATAATTTAATCAGTAATGCCATTAAATATTCACATAGCGGAGGAAAAATAAGACTGAGTATCGATCAAAGAGATAAGGGCATTCAGTTTGTTGTTGCCGATACAGGGGTAGGTATGCCCAACATTTCTGAGGATGAGCTTTTTGGAAAATCTTTTCATAAATCAACCCGTGGTACGCGTGGCGAAAAAGGAACTGGTGTAGGGTTACGTATTTGCAAAATGATTTTAGATGCCCATGGTTTTGGATTCAACTTTAAATCCCAATCAAATAGGGGGACTGAATTTATTATTGAAATGAAAAGCGAATAATTTATTGTTTATGCGAATGTGTATATTATGTCAAGGCAAACGCATTTAAAATTTCCTTCCGGGCTTTATCCAAATTAGATTTTAAATGGGTTTGCCCTGGTTGTTGTACCAAGTAAAAGCTTTTTAGCTCCGGATTTCACGGATTAACACGAAAAGGTCTTTCTCAGTTCGCGATAACTGGTGTAATTTCGTCAAAAACTCCCTCCGGAAATTTCAAACTGCTCCGTGTTGTACAACAAAACCTTGCCCGAAACTCCGGGCACGATATTGTTGTGCAACAAAACGTCGCCCTGAACTTCGGGCACGATATTGTTGTACAACACCGGCGTAAATTGCTTTCATAACTAACTGTTTACAAAGAGAAATGCTCCTTTGTCACCTAAAATTTATGTGCTTTTACCTATATATTGTATTTATCTTATTAAAAAATAAAGGAAAAGTGCTATCCAACTGGCAATGATGACCCCTGCAAGAATCCGGATAACAATTTTGTACGAGTGCTGGTCTTTTTCCAAGCGCTTCATTCGCAAAGCCTGGTCTATTTTGTTTAAAGCGTTTTCTTTGGCATGATTATCTTTTACAATATAGTCGAAAGCTCCTTCTTTTAAGGCTTCCACTGCTACTTTGACGTTTGTTTGCCCCGAAAGAAAAATAAACGTTGTTTCCGGATATCTTTTCTTTATGACGCCCATAATTTCTATTCCATCCCTGAAAGGTAGTTCGTAATCCATTAAAATAACGTGCGGGCGTTTGTGTATTTTCTCCAGACAATCTTCGCCGGACAAATAAGAATAAACCTCGTACCCGCCTTTTGATTTTATATAACTTGAAATAAGCTTGTTAAAAGCAGCGTCATCTTCAACAATAAATATAACAGATTTTTCAGAGCTCATATTTTGTTGTTTTACATGTTAGTTAATTGCTATTTATTGATTCTGAAATACTTTCTTAATCAGCTTAAGAATATCTTTCCCGTTTGTAGGTTTATTTATAAAACCTGAGGCACCCAGTTGCAAACAGGTTTGACGTGTTGAATCATTGATATCGGCAGTAAGTATTAAAATGGGGAAATCATATTTTCTGTTTCTTATCTCCTGAAGAGTTTCAATACCTCCCATAACAGGCATCAGCAAATCAAGAATAACCAGGTCCGGTGTGTATGTCTTTAAAATATCCAAGGCTTCAGTGCCATCACCTGCTTCAACTACATTTATTCCTTCTTCTTCCAGCACAGCCTTAATATATTGCCGATTTACAAATGAGTCGTCAATGACAAGTATATTAAGCGCGGAAAGTTCCTTCATATTTGTAATTTGTTTTTATAACTATATTTTGAATACTTAGCATAAGTATTTTATTAAATCGTTTGTTTTAAGCTGTTTAAAACCAATTGAAGGGAACTCCAGATTAACGTTTAATAAATATAGTGATTTTTTAGGAATTTTTCGAAAAATCCTTGAACTACTTTTAGCCAGGACTTTGTTATATTTATTTTTTTAATCTAAAGTAATTCAGGAATGTACAGTTATTTTATATAAATGAGTTTCTAACTTTCTTAATAACTCATTTTTATTAATTGGTTTGTATTTAAGCAACGAATAACATTGTATAGTCGGGATACGATACCTTTCAGAGGGGAAGCGTAAAGGTAAAATTGCTACCCTTCCCTTCCTGGCTAGTGACACTGAGGGTTCCTCCTTGCTTCTCTACCAATTCTTTACATAGAATTAATCCTAATCCGGTACCTCTTTCATTCATGGTTCCAAGTGTCGAGTATTTATTGTCTATTCTGAATAATTTATTCAGATTTTGTGCAGGAATTCCTACACCATTGTCGATTATGGAAATGTGTGCAAAACTATCATATTCTTTAACTGTTACAGTGATTTTGCCGTGGCTATGTGAGAATTTTATTGCGTTTGAAAGTAAATTTCTTATAATGGTTTTGGTTAGATTACTATCAGTAAAGACAGTTAGGCCAGCAGGAATGTCAAATTCAAATGTTATGTGTTTGGCTGTAACCATTACCTGCAGAAATGGTAAGCAAAGATTGAATAATTCGGACAAGTTAGTTTGTCTAGGTTCATATTCGATCCGCTGAGTCTGAAGGTTAGACCATTCCAATAAATTCTCAAGCAGATCGAAGGCTGTTTTTGCAGAATTATAAAGTTGTTCTGAAATTTGTCGAATTAAGTCTTTGTTATAAGAATCCAGGTTTGAATAAAGTAATTCCGAAAAGCCCAGAATATTGTTAAATGGGCTTTTCAGGTCGTGGGATATAATAGAAAAGAACTTGTCTTTAGCAGCATTGAGCTCAAATAGTTTATGTCCGGAGGCTTTTATGTTTTCTTCTGAAATAACATGTGTGGTAATATCACGGACTATTGCATAAATAAGATTTTTATTGATGCGGGCATGCCATTCTAACCACCGGTAGTTTCCATCTTTACAAACGAACCTGCTCGAGAACTCAATTCTATCAGTTTGATTCTGAAGGCTAAGAATGGCATTCTTTGTCATTAAAATTTCGTCAGGGTGCACAAAGCCAAGAAGATCGTGTCCTTCTAATTCTTTTAGTTCAAAACCCAGCAGTGTTTCCCACTGTGGACTAAGACGGAGAAAAATTCCATCAATGGATGTGATACAGATGAGATCGAGGTTAAGATCAAATAATTGATCAAGCGTCAAATCGGCGTTCTGGGAGTTTTTATTTTTTGAATGTTTATTTACAATTAAGATACATCCCTTTACATCTAAACTCTCGTCACGGTGAGGAATCAATAAAATTTCGGACGGAGGAGATTGCGTTGTATCATTAAATTTTACCGATTCCCCCTGAAAAGCCTTAATAAACCAAGGCAACGCCAAAGAAAAAGAGTCTTCTGGTAAAACTTCGGAGATATATTTTAATACAATGTTGTCTTTTTTCAGATTAAACTTATCAGCATAGGCTTTATTTACATGCAGGTAACGTAGATTTATATCAATAAAGGCAATTATTTCATCAACATTGTCAAGCAATAATTCCAAAGGTGCATCATATATATAGTCATCACCAGGTAATATATCAGTTTTTTCCCGTTTTTTCCTTTTATGTACACTTTTAACCCCCATGTTTTTCGTATGTCATATTATTAACGAACATAGATTCCGACTCACAGTACTTGAAAAAGTACAGGAAGTACTATTTATAAATTTAAAGAAATTCTTTGACTTTGTTCTGAAGATTTTGGAAAATGTTACTTGGATATTAGTGTTTTAAGTATATAAGTAGCTATTTAAAACAAAACCGTTAATTGTATTTTTCATAAAATATAATAATTTTATAACCAGCTACTAAAACCTATATTGCTATCTAACTAATTGGAAATAAAATGTCAAATTATTTTGGCAGGAATTTTTTAATAAAACTTGACCTAGCTGTCAAGCTGATAATCTTGTTTTTCTTGTTATGCTTTATTTTCGAGGCTCCAGGTAAATGTCAGGTAAAAAATCTTTATTTCGAAAATTATTCCATTGATAATGGCCTTTCCAATAATCTTGTCCATTGTATCTTTCAGGATAGCA
>DATBXH010000832.1:0-2063 GCA_036514375.1 Bacteroidales bacterium
AATTCCTGGTGAATCTTTGAAATAGTTCAAAAAAGACGAATTATTCTTTCGTTTTTTATTTTCTTCTGCTTTCTCCGCCTAAATCAATGACATTATAAGCTTTAAAACGATCAGTTAGCCGGTAATCAAATGTCCTTTTAAGTTCTTCCACACTTAGGTTCGTAGTCAGGTGCGCCATTTTATGATGGGTTAGATAAAGCTCGTACCGGGAATACAGAAAATCATCCACCAGTATTTTGGTGTCCACTCCAAAATGTAGGTGCGTACTCAATCCTAAATCGTTCAGACAAAGGTTTACGGGATTACCATTGAATTTTTTCTCATTAGACAACTCGTTGAAAGTGTATTTGTCCAGGTGATTAAAAGTTTTATAATAGTTAATCATTTCGGTAACCGACACATTGAAAAAAGTGTTTGGGTTTCCTGTCAACCGGAGGTATTGTGAAAAGATTTGCATAAGCATTGTCTTTCCCACTCCCACGTTCCCTACCAGCATGTTTTGTTTGTGAATTTTATAATTTTCTTCCGGGAATATTTCTTCGGCTTCCTTGCACTGGTTGAAATATAACAACAAAAATTTGAGCACTTTCCGGTTGTAATCATCCACTTCAAAAGTTCTAAACTCTTTGGACATGAGGTTATCGCCAATTCGTTTGACGATATTGGCATGGAACGTATATTCCTTTTCATCCGAAAGGTCAAAAACGCTCTTTGTAATTTCGTTCCGGCCCGACAGTTTCGACAGCAGTAACTTTAATTGCTGTGGTTCGCCCGTTAATCGTTTCGTTTCCATGTTGAATTCTGTTTTGTTTCCATTGTTGATATTTTGCACCGGTATCGGGGAATACTACCCCTTGCCAGTTATTTGTAATAGCTAGCTCTACCAGGTAGGTTGCAAAATCTTCTTCATAAGCCGATAGTTTCTGCAATGCCAGCTCTAAACTTTGTTGCTGTTTTCCTTTCCATTTGGGCATTTGAAGGAGCATTTCCCACGCATCAGAGAATCGTTGTGAGGAAAATGGAAGTACAAACTCCAGAGCAGTTTCTTCTTTTTGCGCAACTTCTCTTTTTTTCTTCCCTTTTTGAGATTTTTCATCATCATATTCACTCTTAAATCCGTTTTTTGAAAATCCTGCCTTCTGAGAATTTTCAGAAAGGGGATTATAGGGGTTTATATTATCTTCTAGTTTAGTTTTATTTAGTTTAGTGTTTGTACTCGGAACCGTACCTGAAACCGTGCTGACATCCGTACTAAGAACCGTACCAGGAACTGTGTTAATTTTCAGTACAGTTGGAAAACTATATTGCGATTGTCCTTCATACGCCTTACTCTTGATTTTCGGAACAGAAAATGTTATTAGTCCCCGTTGTTGCAAACGGGTTTTACTACCCCGGACGGTTGATACCGACAGACCTGTTAGTGCAGCCAGATGTCTGTCGGAATGACCGAAGGGCATTTTCCAGCCCAATTGGTTGCAGGTATGGAGCAGGTAGAAGTACAACAGTGTATCGCTCGCTGTAAACCTATGTTCCATAGTACACCGCCAGAACCGGTTGATAAGCTCGATGTAATTCATTGGGTTTTGCGTTTGACAAAACTACGGTTAGCGGTGTCGCCTTGAATGGTTACGCAGGTAGGTATCTGCATCGGATTGTATGTCATGGATGGTCTTTTGCCTTCCCGATTGCAACCACTCAATGATTTGCTTTTTCTCGAAAATGAGACGTTTGCCCCGTTTAATGTGAGGTATTTGTTTACGATGAACAAGCCCGTATACCGATGTAACTGCCATATTGATGAATCCGGCTACTTCCTGGATGGTCATTAAATCATATTCGTCGTCCGGTTTTTCCAAAGGATTACATTCCTTTATCACGTTGCGGACTTCTTCTCTTAACATTTGCCGTACTTCCTGTACGGATAGCTGGGTGAAAACAAGATTTTCCATAGACAAAATTTTAAATGGTTATATTTTGCCCAAAGATTAGTTCAGAATTGAAGAGAGGGTAACCCAATTGGGTGACCTAAAATTTACAAGGAAGTGAGCCAATGTCTATTTATC
>DATBXH010000833.1:0-3991 GCA_036514375.1 Bacteroidales bacterium
ACTGTAATCTCAATTAAATATTAAGACGCTACCTCTCAGCAGGGTAACCATTGCTTTTAATAAATGCTGAAAACAAAACTTTTCGGATTTTAAACTTTTTATAGTCAGATTGGTTAAGGTAACATGTATATATAATTTGTAGATTAACTATGGAACAAGTTTTAGCTGCAATTCAAAAAAGAATTTGTACGGTAATAGAAGTAAGAAGCTTAACAGAAAGTACATACGTACTGAGATTTGAACGTTCGGGTCTGGATTTTAAACCTGGGCAATATATAGTAGTTGGTCTTCCGGGTAGCAGGGAAAAACGTGAGTACTCTATTTATAGCTCAGCCATCGCGCCTTATCTGGAAGTCTTAATTAAGGAGGTAGATAATGGTGACGTTTCAAAAAGACTTAAGAAGCTTAAAAAAAACGACACAATTGAAGTCGAAGGTCCTTTCGGTTACTTTGTCTTAGATGGTCACAAAATACAAAATAATGAATTCCTTTTTATCGCAAGTGGAACAGGAATTTCACCCATTCATAGCTTTGTAACAAGCTATCCTCAGCTCAATTATAAGATACTGCATGGCGTTCGTTATCACAATGAAGCTTATGAGAAGTTCGAATACGAAGCAAAAAGACATATCTTATGCACATCGCGTGATGACAAAGGCGATTTTCAGGGCCGTGTCACGGATTTCCTGAAAACACATACCGTTAGTCCGTTAACGCTTTGTTATCTTTGCGGAAACAGCGAAATGGTAGATGATGCCTATAAAATCCTGGAGAATCTTGGTGTACCACCTGCACATCTGCATGCTGAAATCTATTTCTAAATAGGTGATGTAATACAAACTTTATGCAGTACCACCTGATAACCTTAGGTTGCCAGATGAATATCTCAGACAGCGAGCGTGTTGTTACCGTTTTAAATGAAATGGGAATGACCCGCACTGAGCATGAAGAAGAAGCATCTCTCCTTGGAATTGTCGCATGCTCAGTGCGACAAAAAGCAATCGATAAAGTTTATTCCCGTATCCACAAGTGGAATCAATGGAAGGCTAAGAAGCCTTTATTGACGTTTGTTTCCGGTTGTATTCTTCCGGCTGACAGGGAAAAGTTCTTAAAGCTTTTCGACCTGGTATTCCCGATGAACGAAGTTCCCACGCTTCCGGAAATGATCAGACAGAACGGCATTGTCACTCCCATGGGACTGCAACCTGCGTCCTTTGAGAGCGGAATAAGCGATTTTTGGAAGATCGCCCCGAAACATCATTCCGGCTTCGAAGCATTTGTTCCAATCCAAAACGGATGCGATAAGTTTTGCACTTTCTGTGCCGTACCTTATACCCGTGGACGTGAGGTTTCTCGCCCCTCGGATGAGATACTTGCAGAAGTGAAGGAATTGATCTCTCAAGGATATAAATCCATCACCTTGCTGGGACAGAACGTAAATTCGTACGGTCTGGACAAGAAAGGGGAAGAGATTGAATTTCATGAATTACTGCGCTCCATTGGAGAATATGGAAAACACAGCGGCAAGCATTTCTGGACTTACTTTACCTCTCCACATCCCCGGGACATGAAACCGGAAGTAATTGATGTTATTGCTTCCTACCCTGTACTTGCCAAGCAAATCCATCTTCCTCTTCAAAGCGGCGACAACATGGTGCTCATACACATGAACCGTAAGCACAAACTCGAGGAATACAGAGAAATTGTAACCTATATCAGGAAAAAACTCCCCATAGCAACGCTGTTTACTGATATTATCACGGGATTTTCCGGCGAAACGGATGAACAGTTTTCAAATACCTTGAAGGCTGTGAAGGAATTTCAGTATAACATGGCTTTTGTGGCGGTATATTCTCCACGCCCGGGCGCAGTTAGCTCCAGATGGGCCGACGATGTGCCTCATCATGTAAAAAAGGAACGTTTGCACATACTCAATGCGGAAGTGGAAAAATCTTCATTGAAATATAACCAAAGCCTTGTGGGTAAAACGTTACAGGTGCTGATAACGGATAAAGACAGGAAAAACGAATTTCTTTCAGGGCTAACCGAAGGAAAGATTAATGTACGTATTGCTTCTTCCGATGAATCGTTAATCGGGAATTTTGTGGATATTAAGATTACCGGGGCAGCTGAATTTTCAATTGCCGGAGAGCCTGTTTTTGCAGAAAAACTGGAGGAAATAAGTTGAAACGTACCGTTGCTTTTAAGACGCTTGGCTGCAGGTTAAACCAATACGAAACCGATGCGCTGGTTTCGCAATTCTACAAAGCAGGTTATAAAATTGTGGATTTTGCTGATGATACAGATGTTTGCATTGTGAATACCTGCACGGTCACTAATAAGAGTGATCAGAAATCGCGAAACATTATTAACCAGGCGGGGAAACACGACCAAATGGTTGTGGTAACCGGTTGTATGGCGAATCATTACCAGACTCAACTCGAAGAACAGGAACAAATCACCTACGTAGTACCAAACGAACAGAAAAGTTCTATCTTTTCGTTAATCGATGCACATTTCAAGGGCGAAATCATTCATCTTCCAGATACTTCCCGGGATATCTTCAATTACGAAGTAGCCGAGAAAAGCTTTCACACCCGTTGCATGGTTAAAATCCAGGATGGATGCGATAATTTCTGCTCATTTTGCATCATACCCAGTGTCAGGGGAAGGGCGGTCAGCCGTCCGGTGAATGATGTCATTAAGAACGTTACCGATGCGCTGGGCCTGGGTTACAAGGAAATCGTACTAACCGGTGTCAATATCGGGCGGTATCAGTACGAAGATGATAACTTTGAAAAGCTAGTAGGGAAGATTCTGGAAGTACCCGGCGATTTCAGAGTGAGGATCTCTTCGATAGAACCTGACGGATTTGGCGATCGTTTTTTCGACCTGCTCAGTCATCCCAAATTATGCCCGCACCTGCATTTATGCCTTCAAAGCGGGTCGGACAAAGTGCTCCTGCAAATGCGCAGGATGTACACTACCAGGGAATATCTTTCGATAATTGAAAAAATAAAGGCTCGTTATCCGGCATTTAACTTCACCACTGATGTTATTGTCGGCTTTCCCGGAGAAACAGAGGAGGACTTCAATGCTACCTGCGAAATAGTGCGCCAGGTTGGTTTTAGCCATGTCCATACGTTTCCCTATTCCGTTCGCGACCATACCCGCGCTGCCCGCATGCCTGACCAGGTAACCGAACGTGTTAAATCACAGCGCAGCAAAATAATTCGTGACATTACTGAGAATAACAAATTGCAGTACAGACAATCTTTTGTAGGGCAGGAACAAATTGTGCTAACCGAAAAAATCCGTTCGAATACCGCCAAAGGATATGGACAGCATTACCTGCCCATAGAAATTACAGGGAAAGATCTGGTTCCTAATGCCTTTTATAAGGTGTTGCTAACAGGAATACAGGAGGGGAAAGAACCGTTATTGAAAGGAATTCTGTTAAATGAATAGAATTATAACTTCTTATATTTCTTCAAATTAATCTTCATCTTAAATCATACCCGTTTTCTAAGCATCCGAGAAAACTTTTCTAGTTATCGGAGAAAGTTTTTGTAGTTATCCGAGGATAATTTCTTGCGCAACAAAAAAAATTTTCTGCGCAGCCGTTCAAACTTTCTTGCGCAACCGATTAAATTTTCTTGCGTAACAGTTCGAACTTTCCTGCGCAGAAAACTACCCTCTCAATTCTTCTCAAAATTTGAACAATCTCTTTTAAAGTATTGTTTTAGGCCCTGTGTATCAATTAACCTTAAATAACCTAAACCCTACTCCACATGGCCTCGCTGTCACCTTTTACAGGAACACTGGGAGTTAAGTTGGCTGCACATTTATTGCGAAGAACAACATTTGGATCTACCAGAAAGAACATTGATGATTTTTCCACGAAAACTGTTGACGACGCAATCAACACCCTGTTTACCGATGTGGCAACCCCATTGTCTCCAATTGATCCGAAAACCGGACAAACCTGGTT
>DATBXH010000834.1:0-3367 GCA_036514375.1 Bacteroidales bacterium
CCCTTAACGAGATTAAAACGTCGGATCTTAATCCGTTAACGGGCAATGCGAATATTAATTCATTACGTATTTATTCAAGGCAGCCGGCATTTGATAGCCTGACAAATCATGTCTGGGCTGTTTATTACCCTAAGGCAACAGTTACACTCGATGTGGTGGAGTTAATTCCGCGAATGACTCATTGGATCGATTCCGTTAAATTCTCCATGGGCAATTGGAGTACCCGGGAGAATATTAAAAAGGGATTATCCGCACTGAAAATTAAAAAGTCGTTGGTTTATAAAAGCAGTATTCCATTTGGGGAATTGAATAAAAAACTGGCAGAGAGCTCAGCATTGTATGTCATAGGATTTGATAAGTTACAAATACCAAGAGGCAGGATGATATTCAGGTACGAAAATTAAATGAAAAAGGAATCATGAAGTTTTTCAGCAAGCCTTATGATTTATTCAATGATCGTAAGATTAAAATCATTTACTCTGCCGGTGGCTCGTTATTTATTTTATTTTTTCTTTGGCTCTTCGGGCCTTTTGGAATTGCTCTTTTTAACGATACTGTAAAGCTCAAATTATTAAGTACAATCTGCCTGGCTGGCTGTGTCGTATTAATGATTCACATATACCTGCTTCAAAATATCATCATTAAAAAACATACGATTGGTACCACCATCGTTTGGCTTGTCTGGATGACTCTGATGGTGGGAGTAAGCAATTTTATTATTTACATGACATATTTTAATCATGGTCGTTTTATTTGGAGGGGGCTTCCTATTATGCTTTTTCAAACTTTTCTGGTAGGAATATTGCCCGTGCTGTTTATTACCTTTTTGTACCATACTTACTTTTTGAAAAAGAAAATAAAACTGATTAATCAGATCAATTCCAATCTAACCAATTATAAAGGTGTGGGTTCCGCATCCCAGCTTACCTTAACTGCACAAAATCTGAGGGAGGTACTTACCATCGATTCCAATTCGCTGTTATATATAACTTCGGCTGATAATTATGCTGAAATTCACTGGCTGGATAAGGGACAAATGCGAAAGACTTTACTCCGAACAACATTGACAGGAATAGAAAAAGAGATCAGCAATCAATGCCGGCATATTGAAAGGTGTCATCATAGTTACATTGTAAATATGAATCAGATAAAATCGATTAGTGGTAATTCGGGAGGATACCGGATTACACTTCATTCCATCGAATCTCCCATCCCCATTTCAAGAAAATATAACGATCGTTTTTTAAAACGAATCAAACCGTAGCCGTTGTTTATTATCCCAAATTCTTTTCAACCGTCCCTTTTAATTGCCACACAAGAGATACGTTGTTACGTTTGCGTCAAAATTCATTCACTTAAATTTTGAAGCTCATGAAAACAAACCATTACTTTGGCTGCATGTTGTTAATCGTTTTAAGCTTTATTCCACTGGAGGCTCAAAACAGTAAAGAAGCGAATAGTTATGTTATAACGAACGTTTCAATTATCGATGTTAACTGCGGTTCTGTCCTGAAGGATAAAACCATCATCATCAGAAATGGGTTAATTGATAAAATAACTTCAGCAAACGATAAAAAAGACCTTTCGGGACTAGGAATGATAGATGGAAAGGATCTTTACATCATTCCCGGTCTCTTTGATTCCCATGTTCATTATCTCGATCCGGAAACTTTCGGCCCGTTATTAATTTCATATGGCGTCATGTTTGTACGTGAAATGGGGAATGTAACCCAAGTTGCCATTAAACAGCGTAATTTATTGAATTCCTGTAAATTAATCGGACCGGAAATGATGACAACCGGCTATTGTTTGGATGGAAATCCTCCGCTTATCCCTCCCATTTCCATGGTTTGTAATACTCCTGAAGAAGGGCGGGCAAATGTGAAAAAACAGATTGAAGCCGGCGTCGACCAGATAAAAACATTCAGTAATTTAAAGCAGGATGTGTTCTACGCGATTGTTGATGAATGTAAAAAACGACATAGGAAAGCCGTAGGACACGTGCCGGAAGTGGTTTTTATCGAAGATGCTGCTAAGGCAGGACTCTGTAGCAGTGAACATTTATTTGGTTTTGGAAATGTTTTGGCAAAAGTATTAAATGAACCGCTAAAACTAAAGGCAGGAGGCATGGGTGCCGACCAGGATTATTTTTCGCGTTATCCGGAAGTCAACAAAGAAAAGTTGCAATGTGAACTGAAACAAATAAGCAGTTATGGAATGGCCGTATGTCCAACCCTGGTTACGATGAAATGCGGAACAAGACTGAATGAAATTTTTAACCGGAATTATCCGTTGTTGGAATATATTTCTCCTATGGTATGGAATATGTGGAAACAATTGTGGGAACCGCAAAAAGGAAGCGAGCCGTTTATCAGGCAGATTTACCCAAACTATGTAAACTTTCTGAAGGATCTATATGAAGCAAAATTTACCTTACTAATTGGTACAGATTTATTGGTAGCAGGGGTAATTCCCGGCTATTCGGTTCACGAAGAAATGGTCATATGGCAGGAAGCAGGAATACCCGTCACTGATATATTGCGCAGCGCCACCATTACACCGGCAAAATTTATGGGGATCGATAAATTACTAGGTACTATAGAAGAAGGTAAAAACGCTTCCTTTGTTCTTTTACAGGAAAATCCGTTAACAGATATTAAGAATACACAAAAGATAGCGGGGGTATTTCTTCGCGGAGAATATTTTAATCGTCAGCAGTTAGATTCCCTGAAAATGATGGTTAAAGAGGCAAACGAAACGAAATATCTTAGTCAGAAAGAATAAAACATAAGAGATAGAATCACGAGTTGATTTTGTATATTGATGAATTAAGTTAAAGATATAGCAATTTCTTTGTATCGAAAACTAACGCTTTGATAATTTGAAATTATGCAAACAAAACTATTCCCATTATTGAAATGAAAGTATGAATAATGAAAAAATGAAAATAACTCCTAAGAAGTGGAAACAACAACATAAAAGAAGAGCGTCGAAAGTATGGCGTACAACAGGAGAGAAAGCTATGGGCCGGCACACCGTATAGCATCATACTTTCTTGACTTTTTGATCCTTTTGTGTCAAGACAAAAGGATGTAAAAAAATATATAAATTTGTTCAAATTCTTGACCATGACAACACAAGATTTAAAATCTGAAATTCAAAAGGCAATCGATAGAGTACCGGATTCAGTTCTCGTTGATATTTTAGACTATCTCAGACAAGTACAAGCATTACCAACTGAGAAAATTGATTTATCAAGGCATCTGGGACAGATTCTTCGGGAAGATAAAGAATTACTGGAACGATTAGCATCATGATTTACGTTCAGGATGCTATTCACATTTATGAAGTATTAATCGACAAATTT
>DATBXH010000835.1:0-2362 GCA_036514375.1 Bacteroidales bacterium
TCTCGTAGACGAGGGAAGTTTTGAGGAATTCGATATGTTTGTCACTCACCGTTGCACCGACTTTGGTCTCGACCAGGAACAGTACCTGTCCGATGGTGTTATCACGGGGTATGGAACCATTGATGGTCGCTTGGTTTACATTTTTTCGCAAGACTTCACGGTTTTCGGCGGTTCATTGTCTGAGACATTTGCCGCCAAAATCTGTAAGATCATGGACATGGCCATGAAAAACGGTGCACCACTTATCGGCATAAATGATAGTGGCGGCGCTCGCATCCAGGAAGGTGTTAACAGTCTGGCCGGATATGCAGAAATCTTCCAGCGTAATATCCTTGCATCGGGTGTAATACCCCAAATTTCAGCGATCTTTGGTCCCTGTGCAGGAGGTGCAGTATATTCGCCTGCGCTAACTGACTTTAACATCATGACTAAAGGAGCAAGTTACATGTTTGTGACCGGGCCCAAAGTAGTTAAGACGGTTACCGGCGAGGAAGTTACTACCGAACAGCTTGGTGGAGCTTCCGTACATGCATCGAAATCGGGGGTTGCACATTTTGTATCTGATTCGGAACAGGAAGGTATCTTGCTTATCCGCAAATTGCTGAGCTATCTGCCTCAAAACAATCTTGAGGACGCACCGCTGCATCACAACGATGATCCCATCAATCGCATAGACGATGCTCTAAATGAGATTATTCCGGAAAATCCGAATAAACCTTATGACGTTAAAGAGGTGATTTCTCTTATTGTGGATAACAAAGAATACCTGGAAGTACAGCGTGACTATGCACCAAACATTATCACGGCATTTGCCCGTTTCAACGGTCAATCTGTCGGTATTGTTGCCAATCAGCCAAAATACATGGCAGGCGTACTCGATATCAATTCGTCCCGTAAGGCTGCCCGCTTTGTACGTTTTTGTGATGCTTTCAACATTCCCCTGTTAACATTGGTTGATGTTCCGGGTTTCTTGCCGGGAACTACCCAGGAGTATGGCGGTATCATTATCCATGGCGCTAAATTACTTTATGCTTATGGCGAAGCAACCGTGCCCAAGGTTACGGTAATTCTTCGCAAAGCATATGGTGGTGCCTACGACGTGATGAGTTCGAAACATCTTCGCGGCGATATTAATTATGCATGGCCGACTGCTGAAATTGCCGTAATGGGTGGCAAAGGAGCCATTGAAGTGCTTTGGGGAACAGATATTCTCAAAATTAAGGATGAAACCGAAAGAACTGAATTTGCAAAGCAGAAGGAAGACGAATATCGCGAAAAATTTGCCAATCCTTATGTTGCTGCCAAATTTGGTTATATTGACGATGTCATTGAACCTCGCAATACTCGTTTTCGCATCATCAGAGCATTTCAAAGCCTTGTTACAAAGAAAGTATTGAATCCTCCCAAGAAACATTCAAACTTACCTTTATGATGAACCTAGCCACTGTAATATTGCAATTACCGGGTAGTGTCAATGAACCGGTATCCATGGGTACAATCATCATTTTCTGGGTTATTGTTCTGGTTTGTGTGGGCGTATTCTTTTATTTCTTAAAACGCACCGACCGGCTTATTGGACCTAAAGACAAAGCCGATGGTGAGGATAAAGCAAAAGTTGATGCCTCAAAAATAAGTACGGACGATGTACATGAAGAAGAAGCTGCTGCCATTGCATTAGCCATTCATATGTACCAAAGTCAATTACACGACATGGAGAGTCTCACGATTACACTTCAAAAAGTGTCGCGTATTTACTCACCATGGAGCTCTAAAATTTATACTTTACGGCAAAACCCAAGACACTAATAAATCGGATTGAAATGTTCATGATTTTCTATCAACGAAGCATGGGCATTTCATCATTCCTTAATTATAAAATATTGCAGAGATGAAAAAATTTTCGTTTACCATCAATGGCAACGAATACGACGTTGAAATAAAATACGTGGAAGATAATAATGCTGAAGTTGAAGTAAACGGCATTACCTATGCCGTACAATTCGACCGTTCGTTGCAAAGTACCAAAACACCAAAACTGGTGCGTACGGAATCCGTACCATCGACCGACATTACACGTGCAGAGCAAAAGACAAGTGCTCCTTCAGTTCCAAGAGGCGGAGCTCATGTAAAATCACCTTTACCAGGGGTAATTCTTGAAACATTCGTGAACGTTGGTGACCTTGTAAAATATGGCGACAGGCTTGTATCGCTCGAAGCCATGAAAATGGAAAACATGATCAATGCCGATAAGGAAGGAAGGATTACAGCCGTTAAGGTCCAGAAAGGCGATTCCGTTAAGGAAGGCGATATTTTGGTAGAAATCGGGCATAAATAACAGTTATCATATTTTATGACTTCTTAT
>DATBXH010000836.1:0-2461 GCA_036514375.1 Bacteroidales bacterium
AATCAATTGCCTGGTTGGTAACAATGGAATAGGGAAAACCAATGTGCTCGATGCCATTTATTACCTCTCGCTATGCAAGAGTGCATTCAATGCAACGGACATTCAGAATATCAGGCACGGACAGGAATTCTTTGTCATTCAGGGCGAGTACCTTCGGGACGAGAAAACCGAACAGATTAATTGTGGCGTGAAGGCAGGATATAAGAAGATTTTCCGGCGCAACAGCAAGGAATACGAGAAAATATCGGATCATATCGGACTTCTTCCTCTGGTTATTATCTCTCCCTTCGATAGTAACCTGATCCTCGAAGGCAGCGACGAACGGCGTAAATTCATGGATGGCGTGCTTTCACAGTTCGATCACCAGTACCTCGACGATCTGATGCGTTACAACAGGGCCTTGGCACAGCGAAACCTCTTGTTAAAGGATTTTAATCAGAAGAACTGGTTCGATCCGGAAATGCTGGAGATATGGAACGAGCAAATGATATCAGCGGGTAATCGCATTTTTGAAAAGCGCCGTGTATTTATTCATGAGATGATACCTGTATTTCAGCATTATTATGAATTCGTATCCGGCGGATCGGAGCAGGTGGAACTGGCCTATGAATCGCAGCTCTCTGATACCGGTTTTTCAGAATTATTGAGCAATTCCGTTGATAAAGATCGGCGTGTATTGTTTACTACCACCGGAATTCATAAGGACGATCTCGTACTAAAGCTATCAGGATATCCCATCAAGCGTGTTGGTTCGCAGGGACAGCAAAAGACCTTTCTGGTATCATTAAAACTGGCGCAGTTCGATTATATCAGGCAACAAACAAAGGAATATCCTATCCTTTTGCTCGACGATATTTTCGATAAGTTCGATGCCAGCAGGGTGGCCAAGATCATTAGCCTGGTGGCAAGTTCCAATTTCGGGCAGATATTTATTACAGATACCAGCCCCGAGCGGATGAGCGAAATACTGAAACAAATGGATGGGGAGTATAAGCTGTTTCATATCAATGAGGAGGGAATAACGTGAATGTGATAATGTGTCAATGTGCTTCTTCAAATCTACCCATCTTCAAATTTTTGAATTTTGAATCTTTGAATCTTTTCTATGCGGCGTAGTAACACTCAAAATATTGGCGACATAGTGAGCCAACTGCTAAAGGAACTACACATCGACCGGAAGTTGAAAGAGGTCCGGGTGATAAATTCGTGGAATGAGGTGCTGGGAAACAACGTTGCACGCGCTACCTCCAAAATATACATTAAGAATCGTATCTTATTTGTATATCTTAAATCGCCTGTAGTCCGCAACGAGTTGATGTTGTTGAAATCCGGTATAATCAAGTCACTGAATGAAAAAGCAGGGGAAAATATTATTGACGACATTGTATTAAGGTAGCCAAACAACAAACCCGATTTGAAATTATTTTTTAACATCATGTTGGTAAAACATCATTATTCATATATTTGACAATAGTAAATTTAAGCATTGTGATTTTCAAAGACATTAAAGAATTATTAAGCAATCGTTCCGATATTGTAATTACCACACATCAAAACCCAGACGGTGATGCCCTTGGCTCAATGCTTGGGTTATTCCTGTTTTTAAGGAAGATGGGACATGAGGTAAGCGTTATTTCACCCAATGATTACCCTGAGTTTTTGCAATGGCTTCCGGGCAATGAATTCGTTCTGGATTTTACCCGGAAAAAGAAGCAGGTCACCAGAGCAATTCAGGAAGCACAGATTATTTTCTATCTCGATCATAATGATTCCAAACGAGGCGGCGATATGAAAGAGGTGTTAGCTTCTTCGCAGGCCAGGAGGATCATGATCGATCATCATCCGTACCCGCAACTTAATGTCGATTTTTCCATATCGAGAACTGAAGTAAGTTCAACTGCCGAGCTGGTATATGAGTTTATGCAGGATTTGGGTGGTGCGGAACTTATAGACAAAGACATTGCCGAATGCCTTTATACCGGCATTATGACTGATACCGGCTGCTTTAGTTATAATTCGTCACGAATGAGGACTTTTGAAATCGCTTCACAATTACTTGGCTATTCCATTGAGAAGGATGAGATTTTCAGAAAGGTTTACGATAATTTTTCAGCATACAGAATGCGTTTGCTCGGTTATTGCCTGAATGAAAAGATGCAGGTGTTCCCCGAGTTTCGAACAGCTTTTATGTCGCTTAGCCTTGAAGAGCAAGAGAGATATAATTTTGCCACAGGCGATTCGGAGGGTTTTGTTAACTATCCGCTTTCCATCAAGGGTGTTTGTTTTACAGCGCTTTTTATCGAGCGCAAGGATAAAATAAAGATTTCGTTCCGTTCCCGTGGTACGTTTGCTGTAAACACCTTTTCGGAGAAATACTTTTCAGGAGGAGGACATACAAATGCGGCAGGAGGCGAATCTAATCTTTCCCTCGGCGAAACCATCCGAAAGTTTATCGATCTCT
>DATBXH010000837.1:0-2866 GCA_036514375.1 Bacteroidales bacterium
CTGTGAAACCAACGGGACTATGCCGCACGTTTCCGAACTTTATGACACAGGAGGGTGGCCGTGGTCAGGAGTATGATGCATGGTCGCAGGATGGAGGAAATCCACCCTTCTACACCACTGTCCTTCCTTTTACCAGGATGCTGGCAGGGTCATTTGATTTTACCCCCGGTACATTCAACTTTGATAAACCGGCCAAACCTTATGCGAGGGTACAAACCACATTGGTAAAACAATTGGCCGAATACATGACGATATACAGTCCATTGCAGATGGCATCGGACCTGCCTGAAAATTATTCGGGCAAAGCGTTCGATTTTATTAAACAGGTTCCCTGCGATTGGGATGACACGAAAGTGCTTAATGCCGAAATCGGGAGCTATGTAACCATAGCCCGCAAGGACCGCAATTCCGGCGACTGGTATGTAGGCAGTATCACAAATGAGGAAAAGCGTGAGTTTACTATCGATCTGTCATTCCTTGATAAGGACAAAAAATATATCGCTCAGATCTATGCCGATGGACCTGATGCGGACTGGAAGACCAATCCCCGGAGCTTTATTTATCAGGAAATACCTGTCACCTGTTCTTCATCCCTTACCCTTAAACTGGCCCCCGGAGGAGGAACTGCCATCCGGTTAGTAAAGAAATAGTAAGTTTTAGCTTTTAGTACATAGTCTGGTAGTTATAAACAGGTAGGAAGTAATGAATTAGTAGATTGTAGTTAGTAGTTTTTGAAACGGTAGGTCTCTTTTCCCGGAAGTCCTTGGCGAAAAGCCGAAGGACTTCCGCTTTTTATAACGGGTAATATCGAATTTAATCTGCCGGATTTGTCAGCATTTTTTAAAAGAACTGTCATTAAACTTAAATCATGACAACTTGTTTATAGGGCAACTTAAAACTTAAATGCCATGAACGAACAAGTATCATTTTTCGAACAGAAACTCAATTTTGAGATGGACCCCTCGGATTTGCATGATGCAATGATGAAAGGCGAACGGCTGATGGTAATTGACGCACGTTCAAAAGAATCCTATGACAATGAACACATTCGTGGCGCTGTAAATATCCATCATCGCTCGATGTCGCCGGAAACAACGGCTCATCTGGATAAAAATCTTTTGTATGTGACCTATTGTACGGGCATCGGCTGCAACGCTTCTACCAAAGGTGCTTTAAAAATGTCCCGACTGGGGTTTAAGGTAAAAGAACTGGTTGGCGGCATTGATTGGTGGAAACGCGAAAATTACGAAACCGAGGGTATGCTCACACATGCCGGCAAAAAGGTATATTGCGATTGCGAGAATTAGAACTTTTTATTGAACTCAGACAAAAGCCTGGCAGATTTTGAAATCCTGTCAGGCTTTTTTATTCCCGATGTGGATTTGTAATCCGTGTCTCCACTAGAGTGAATTCATTCGTTATTGCTCATAAAAAATGTTGGCGTTATCAATAAACCTAATCAAAATATTGATTTACATTTTAATTATTTGTATTTAAATCAATTGTAACGCATTTGGTCAAAATATTCTACCTTCTTGTTTTAAAGATGTTTAAATTTATTACATAATCGTTAACTTAAAAATTATGGAAAGACTAATCATTTATCTAACCTCTTGGCTTCAAAGAATATTTGGATGCCATAAAAGTATTAGCTTTGTGTTACAGCAATGGACCAATGGCGTAAACCCAATTGAGGATCTCACAATCACAGGTACCGGAACGTTTAGGGTGTATCGGGGCACATCAACAACTCCGATCCAGACATTTACTTTGAATAATAGTTCGATAGACGTTCAACTACCAGGAACAGATGACCCGAATGTTTCCATAAAAGGAAATGTTCGAAGAATAACCGAACTGAATATTCGTTCTACATTTTGGCGCCCTTATGTAGGAGGTCTGCTTTCGATTGATTTAAGCCATGCTATCGGGCTTAAAAAACTATCCCTCCAATGGAACAGCCTTGTTGCTTTGGATATTTCAAACTGTAAAAAGCTCACCAGTTTAATCTTAGACAACAGCCAAAAGCTGGAAACGGTAGATCTGTCTAAAAACAAAAAACTTAAAGAATTTTCCTATTCACAAAGCTCCATGTATGCCCAACAGGATGTTTTGAAAACATTGATTCTCGACAATCCTGAGCTTACAAAGCTATCGTTAACCAATCAGCATGCGCTGCCATCGCTTGATATTTCGAAATGCCCGGAACTTTTGATGTTAAATTTACTGGACGCACAATTACCGATTGTTGACATCACACATAACACGAAACTGAACCAGATATCCTGTACATTTAACCAAACGGATACCGATAATTTTTACCTGGCTTTATTAACCAATGTACAGGCCCACCCACGAGCCGGGACGCTTTACACTCGTCCTTGCCCTACCGGTACGGCTATTGATGCCCAAAATACTCTCACCACAACGTACGGGTGGACAATTACCTGTAATTGATCAGCTCCACGATAATTGGAATAATATTCTTTTATTTCAGATAGAAAAACCTGTCAGAGTTTAGAAACCTGACAGGTTTTGTATTTTTAAAATCATGTTTGATCCTACATCAAGCGTTTTCCGGTAATGAGCAAAACAGGCCCACCGCCCGTTGAAAAGGCATCGGCAAAAAGTAGTATGCTTCTCCTGAATGGTTGGTTTTGCAGGACCTTATCCGGGTCTTTAGGAAAAGAAACGTAGGATTTCGCCTTGTAAGTTAATGCTTCTACCCTAAAAGAGGAAACTTCCACTTTAAAAAGGGGAAGTTCCACTTTAAAAAGGCAAACTTTCACCTTTTAAGTTGATAGTGTCATCCTTTAAGTTAGGATTTATGGCTTGCATGGGCAAACGTCATCTATATAAACAGAAA
>DATBXH010000838.1:0-6915 GCA_036514375.1 Bacteroidales bacterium
TGAGTTTGCCCAGGAACTTAATAACAAATAAGATTGACAAGATTTTTGACATATTACCTGCGTTTTTTCATTCTTTGCGGTATTCCCGTATCGATCCTGTTTATTTCATGTAACAGCCGAAATAACGAGGAATCAAAAAAAAATGAGCCCAATCGGGAGGAAACCTTGCTCAGAATTAATAAATATCTGGTTGGCAAAGATACGGATATTATCAGAGGGTATCTGAGGCGCCGTAATTGGCAAATGGAAACATCTCCGACAGGCCTTTGGTATGCAATTTATCAGAAGGGGACAGGTCCGAAAGCAATCACCGGGAAAATGGCAACCCTCAACTACAAAGTTTGGCTGCTCGATGGGACGCTTTGCTATTCGTCCGACAGTTTGGGCCAGAAAAAATTCAGAATCGGAAAAGGCGGAGTTGAGAAAGGCCTGGAGGAAGGAGTACTAATGTTGCATGTAGGCGACAAAGCCAGATTTATTATGCCTCCTCATCTGGCAGAAGGACTCATGGGTGATGGCGATAAGATACCGCCCCGGTCTATCATTCTTTATGACGTAGAACTTGTCCAAATATCAGATTAACCATGAAAAATATCCTCTATCTGCTTTTCTTTTTAGTTCTTGCTGCAGGATTTTTTGGCTGTAGCAATAAGTCCGAATATCCGGGTTATACCAAAACGAAGACCGGTTTCTGGTATAAGTTGGTAGAAATTGGCGAAGATGGTGCTAAATGCCAGTTCAACGATTATGTTACGTTGGATATCAGTTATAAGACAATGAAGGACTCCCTCTTTTTTACAGGACGGCGAAAATTTCAGGTCTCCAGGCCGGAATTTCCCGGGGCCATAGATGAGTGCCTTACCATGCTTGCCAAAGGCGATTCGGCAAGTTTTATTTTGTCAGCAGCCGATTTCTTTAAGCGGACGCTTTCATCCGGGTTACCATCATTTCTTAAAAGTGACAGTAAGATGATGGTCAACGTCAGGATTCAGGATATTCAAACTCCAGCCCAATACGAACGCGAAAAAGAAGCATTTCTTACCTGGACTGAAGATTTCGGAGAATACGAACAGACAATCCTGAAACAGTTTCTCGAAGGTTCCAAACTGAAAGTAAAGCCCCTCGCTTCAGGCATGTATTACCTACCGATAAAATCAGGTAATAATAAAGGTGTATCCATTGGCGATACGGTGGTAGTACAGTACGAAGGCCGGTTCCTGAATGGAAAATTCTTTGATTCCACAAGGCAGCGAAACGATCCGTTCCAGTTTGTTTATGGCCAGCAATGGCAGGTTATAAAAGGTATGGAGGAGGCCATCGGATTAATGCATGAAGGCGAAAAGGCCCTTTTCATTATGCCATCCGACCTGGCTTTTGGACGAACCGGTTCTTCCACCGGAATAATTCCTCCGTTTACATCCCTCATATTTGAAGTGGAACTGCTGTCGGTAAAATAATCCTGAGTTTAGCGCAACCTTTCTGTATTTTCAATGTCTAACATATTGTTCAAGGCTTATCCTGAACGATAAACTGACTCATATACAATATTTAATGTTTTTTTGAGTTTTTAGAATTACTTTCGGTTCGCTCACTTGCTTATTAATAAATATAAAACAAATACAATGAAAAAGGCTTTTAAAAATTACCATTTACTCCTTTTTATGCTTCTCGGAGCTTCCATTTCATCCTGTCTTAAAGATCCCTATACAGATAATGTTAACGCCGAAAAAAGTCAGATTGAAGCGTATGTAAAAACTCATTACCCGGAGGCCAAACTTCTTAATGACAATGGTATGTATTACATATCAGAGGTGGAAGGCACTGGTGATTCTGCAACTTACTCATCGGATTATGTTAATATAAATTACACGGCTAAGTTTTTTGACGGCACTTTATTTGATACGACAGATACCTTAGCTGCTTCAACAGCCATTGCAAATGGCTATTATCCATGGATGGAAAAAGGCGGACCTTTGACATTTAGTATGGGATCGAACTTTTATGGACTGATTGATGGAATTGTCAAAATGAGGGAAGGTGGAAAAGCGATCCTGATCATTCCCTCCACCCTTTCATTCGGCGATTTTAAGCCAAGAATTTATGAAGTATCTTTATTAAAGGTTTACCATAATATTGCTGCTTCCCGCAAGTTGGAATTCGACTCTACTTTTATGGTACCCATGGGTTTTGCATTGAAAGATTCTACCACCGGTGGGGTATTCTATAAAATAGGGAGTGATTCATTATCGAAACCGGGTATAAATTATGTTAAAGTTGGCGATACGGTGGCCGTAAAGTTCTCGACAATGATCATGGATTCTCTTAAAAACAATATCCCCGTAGGCAGAACATTCGAAGGTTACGATTCTCTGAAATTTATCGTGGGGTCATCATCTTCTCCTTATTTTTACGAAGCCCTCCTGAAGATGAAAAGGGGGTGGACAGCGGACGTATACGTGCCATTTTATAATGCATACGGATCGCTTACGTATCTTGATTCGAACACGGGACAGATCCTTGCCCCTCCGTATTCCAATCTGATGTATAAAAGGGTTGAGTTTTTGGGATTTCTTAAGAAGATAAATTCAACCACTTATATTATTGATCAAAAGAGATACTAGCTTTTATTTATTTTCCAATAAGAAAAATAGCCGGATGTTTGTGAATGTCCGGCAATTTTTTTTTCCAGCTTTCAATGGTCTGTGTCCGGATAAACTCCGTATCCAGGCTGATATCTGCTCCAATTCCCAGCATCGTAGTTGGCATGCAGGCTGATATAATATCTTCAAGCAGTTGCATGTTCCGGTAAGGGGCCTCAATAAATACCTGAGTCTGATTCTCAGTTAGGGCACGTTTTTCAAAATGTTTTATTTTATTGATTCGCTCCGGACGTTTTACCGGCAAGTAACCGTTAAATGCAAAGTTTTGCCCGTTAAGGCCTGAAGCCATCACTGCCATTAATATAGATGACGGACCAACAAGCGGAACAACCCGCACTCCTTTTTGATGTGCTAACCGGACAATATCAGCACCGGGATCTGCAACTCCCGGAACGCCGGCTTCCGAAACAACACCTATATCTTCATTTTCGGCAGGATCGAGATAATTACCGATTTCCGTAACCGATGTATGTTCATTTAGCGTGAAGAAAGTAAGTGAATCTATAGGATGCTGAACCTTGACTTTGGAAAGGAACCTTCTGACTGTTCGAATGTCTTCAACAATAAAAATACGCAGGCCCCTGATAATTTTTAATACATTGGCAGGAAGTATTTCTTCGGGATTTCCTTCGCCAAGTAGATTGGGTATTAAGAACAATTTACCTTTCACTCTGTTTTTTTTTGCGAAGATAAACAATAGGATGTCAAAGTTTAATGTTTAAACCCAGATTCCGCCATGGAAAAATATAATTGCGGAACGATTAAGAAAATCAATTCTTTCGCAAAAGCCTCAAGATGATTTTCTAAATCGGGATTAACCCAACTAAAGCAGATAGTTCGCCTCTTTCATCGGCTCCTATTGCTTAATTTGGGTTAAAGATGAAAGTTATTCGAACAAACTATGCTCATACTTTTTAAATTTGCAGTTATTAAAAAAATAATCTTTTGAAAGTGACATTTTTGGGCACCGGGACATCGCAAGGGGTGCCGGTGATAGCTTGCTCCTGTCCGGTCTGCCATTCATCAGATCCGCATGACAGACGTCTGAGAACTTCAGCATTGGTTGAAATTGACGGATTGAACATAGTGATTGATTCCGGTCCCGATTTCCGGGAGCAAATGCTTCGGGCAAATGTTCAAAAGCTTGATGCCATCCTTTTTACACACGAACACCGGGATCATGTGGCCGGCCTTGACGATATCAGGGCTTTTAACTATGAACAGCAAAGGCCTATGGATATTTATGCGGAGGAACGCGTCCATCTGGCGCTGAGAAAAGAATTTTCATATGTATTTGCAGAACAGAAATACCCTGGCGTTCCTCAGGTTAACCTACATTATATAGAGAATCATCAGTTTAACATAAACGGTACGCAAATTATTCCCATTCGGGCCATGCACATGAGATTACCGTTGTTTGGATTCCGCATCAATGATTTTACCTATCTTACAGACGTGAATTTTATTGCTGATAAAGAAAAGGAAAAAATCAAGGGCTCCAAATATTTGGTTATTAACGGACTTCGGAAACAGAAGCATATATCTCATTTTGCTCTTGACGAAGCTTTGGATTTGATCAGGGAGTTGAAGCCTCAGCAGGCATTTATCACACATATCAGCCATCAAATGGGATTTCACCATCAGGTTCAGGCCGAATTACCTCCAAATGTTACGTTAGCGTATGATGGGTTGGTATTGAATATATAATATCATATAAATCTATACATTACCCCTTCGACCATTTTTTATCAACACCATCTCTTCAGATGGAAGAAAAAAGTATCTTTGTAACCATTGCAAAAAAGTATGAGCGATTTTATTGTATCTGCCAGGAAATATAGGCCTTCCACGTTTCATTCGGTGGTCGGGCAGCAATCGGTTACAAATACATTGAAGAATGCAATTCGCAGTAACCATCTTGCTCATGCTTATCTTTTTTGCGGGCCGCGCGGGGTTGGCAAAACAACTTGTGCGCGTATCTTTGCTAAGACGTTAAATTGTTTTAATCGTACAGCAGAGACAGAGGCTTGTAATCAATGCGAGTCATGTAAGTCCTTCAATGAGTCACGATCCTATAATATTCACGAACTTGATGCTGCTTCAA
Source organism: Bacteroidales bacterium (assembly GCA_036514375.1). Taxonomy (GTDB): domain Bacteria; phylum Bacteroidota; class Bacteroidia; order Bacteroidales; family JAAUTT01; genus JAAUTT01. The sequence continues at coordinate 4,765 of DATBXH010000838.1, forward strand.
ACAACTCAGTGGAGGATATCCGTAATCTGATCGATCAGGTTCGCATTCCGCCGCAGGTTGGCAAGTACAGCATTTATATCATCGATGAGGTTCACATGCTTTCGAACCAGGCATTCAATGCCTTTTTGAAAACACTGGAGGAACCACCTGCCCATGCTTTCTTCATTCTGGCTACCACAGAAAAGCACAAAATTATTCCGACTATTCTTTCCCGTTGTCAGATATTCGATTTTAGCCGCATTAAGGTTGAAGACACCGTTCAGTATCTGGAATACATATCGAAAACAGAGAATGTCGAATACGAAATAGATGCACTGAATGTTATCGCTCAGAAAGCTGATGGCGGAATGCGAGATGCACTTTCGATTTACGATCAGATTGTAAGATTTTCCGGTAGTAAAATTACGTACAAGGGCGTCATCGAGAATCTGAACATACTTGATTATGAGTATTATTTCAGGATGGTGGATGCTTTTCAGGAAAAGAGTATTTCCAAAGCACTGATGCTGTTCGACGAGATCCTTGATAAAGGGTTCGATGGTCATAACTTTATAAACGGATTAGCTTCTCATTTTCGTGATTTATTGGTCTGCAAGGATGAAGTAACTCTTCAGTTGCTGGAAGTCGGGGCCAATATCCGCGAGCAGTATAAAGTGCAGGCACGAAAATGCTTACCACTATTTATATTTGAAGCGCTTGGCATTTGCGGACAAGCTGATACGCAATACAAGGTGAGCAAAAATCAACGGTTGCATGTAGAATTAGCGTTGATACAGCTTTGCAATATCGACCCTGAAAAAAAAAAGTCTGAACTAGAGCAAAAACAACATGCGCCAAAGCAAAGCTCTCCCGCTGCCGGAGCAGCTTCAGGCACCAATTCATCTGTAATACCAGGATCTTCTTCTGCCGGGCAAAAAGAAGTAAAAGCTCAGACACCGGCAGGTATTCCGTCAATTTCTATCAAAGATGCCCTAAAGGGCAATCCTGTCAAACCTCAGGCGAATAAGCCTATGGATCAGGCTCCGGTAGTGGAGGAACCTGCAAGGAATTATGAGGTAAGTGATGTAAAATCGTTTACCCAGGATCAGTTAAATCTTGCCTGGGAGAAATTTGCATCGCAATACAAGGATAACGAGCCCCGGATGTATAGCACGTTAACGGCTCAACCTCCGGTTTTGTCTGATAATTATATGGTAGTGCTCTCGCTTAATAATCCATTGCAAGAGGAGGAAGTCCTGAAGATAAAACCTGCTTTGTTGAACTTTTTATCCAAAGAATTGTCAAATGGCAGGATTGATCTCGTGACAAAAGTTACCGAAGAGCCTCAGGGGAATAAGCGTTTCTATACAGATAGAGAAAAGTTTGATCACCTTGCTGAGAAGAATCCCAATTTGCTTAAATTTAAGCAACAGTTCGGTCTTGACTTTGGATAAATAAACTGCGAGCTTCAAAAGAAATATACTCTGATCCTGTTTTTTCCGAAGTACAAAGCTGATCGCTTTTTATGAAAAACAAATTTTGATAATTATTAATAACACATGGAAGGACAAAAGATTACCATTAAGGACAAGAAACTTATCGTTCCGGATTTTCCGGTTATTCCGTTTATAGAAGGAGATGGCACAGGCCCTGACATTTGGGCAGCTTCAGTCCGCGTATTTGATGCAGCTGTTGAGAAAGCGTATAAAGGAAAGAAAAAAATAGTCTGGAAAGAAGTGCTGGCAGGTGAGAAAGCCTTTAATTTGAAGAAGGAATGGCTGCCGCAGGAAACATTGGATATAATCACTGAATATTTAGTTGCTATCAAGGGACCATTGACCACACCTGTTGGTGGCGGTATCCGCTCGTTAAATGTGGCCCTTCGGCAGATGCTCGACTTATATGTTTGCCTGCGTCCTGTACGTTATTATGAAGGAGTTCCATCACCTGTAAAGGATCCGACAACTACGAATATGGTCATTTTCCGTGAGAATGCCGAAGACATTTATGCGGGTATAGAATGGATGGCCGGTACGCCGGAAGTGAAGAAAATGGTTGAATTCCTTCAAAAAGAAATGAATGTTAAGAAGATCCGTTTTCCCGAATCTTCCTCCATTGGCATTAAACCGGTTTCAATCGAAGGAAGCGAGCGTCTTATTCGTGCCGCTTTGG
>DATBXH010000839.1:0-2646 GCA_036514375.1 Bacteroidales bacterium
GAGTTTTAACACCATTATTGACAAGGTAGTTACGATCGCTTCTCGCTGATATCTCTTTGTTACCAATAACTATTGATCGAATATAAAGATTACGATCATCCGATTTCGATACAAAATAATCATTATCAAATACAACTGTCACGGAATCTATTCGATTGATTCCGTCAGGAACGTTAAACTTATAAGGTTGAAGTTTTTTGGAAACATAAGTTTCCCCTACCATTCTATTATCAACTAATAGTTTAAAATGGGCATTTTCGTTTCCTCCCTTATCTCCAAAGGCCTCAACAGTAATTTCTTTAAAATTCTGAATAGGCAGGTTAGCACATTTAATTACGATATACCCGTTATATAACATTTCAACGTCTTCCGGAGTAGGACCACCAGTCGTAACAATCATGGAATAATTACCGGAACGAATCTGGTCAGCAGCCTGTGCCATGGCATTATCAGAGACCCAGCCTTCTACAACTAATAAATTTGAACTTACCGGTTTAGATTTACCTAAAAAAGGTGGCAAAAGAAACAATGAGGATATAATCACAGCAAGAAAAACCAAAAAACCAATGAGAACTCTTTTTACGAACATTTTTAAATTTATATGAATTCTCAATCGCCCAAAATTACACATGAAGCTGAACCGAATTTAACATGACTGACGCTTTCGAATTAAAAATACAAGTCAATGACAAATTGCTTTTGCTATTGAACTATTAGTTTATTTGTGAAAATCTTATCTCCCACTTTCACTACCATAAGATAAATATTTCTCGACATACCTGTAAGATTCACAGGAACTTCAATTTTACCATAACCACTTTTAAGTATCTGACTAAAAACGGGAGATCCGTTCAATTGACGCACCATAATCAGCACATCCCCGGGAAATTTAGTGTCTATTGAAACTGTAAAATTTCCATTGGATGGATTATTATTAACGATCACAGGAGATAAATTACCGAAAATATAACAAGGATAAGAATATATCACCGTATTAACCCCATCAGAAACTGCTAATGCAACTATGAATTTACCCGTATCCTGAATTTCAGGGGTACCTTTCAACACTATCCCACCATCGCCGACATTTTGCATTTGCATCCATAACGGTAAATTAACAGGATAAATGGAGACCTGTTGCCCTTCAGGATCAAGAAACGTGAAAAAACGGTTATAACTGACATCAACGTGAGCAGTGTCAGAAATAATTACATTTCCGACCGGGGGCTCATTAATGTTTTCCAAAATTACATTGACATTAGCGGTATCTGAAACTGAAGGATCGAGGATGCTTGTAAGCTTTACTTTTAACGAAAATGCCCTGGTGGCCTCATAATCCAACCGCGATTGATCATGCACATATAATTCTCCGGTTACGGAATTTATTCCAAAAACTCCATTATATACACCCGAAAGCAAACTAAAACTAAATACACCCGAATAGGATGCGGTTAATGTTCCTATTTTTGTATTTACAGGAGAATTCTCAGGAATTTCAAATGTTTGATCCGGAAAACTAAAAATTGAAATACCTTTTGCTACCGTAAGAGAGGCAAAAGCTGTTCCGAAAGGTTTGAAAACATCGTCGAAGCCGGAATCAAATTTTACAGCAACATCTTTATATTCAAGAGATGAATCAGTCTTCCAGATTCGAAAAGAAATGGAATGGTTATACGTAAAACCATCAATGGCCATCGTCGTGGGATCGTCCATGGAAGATATCACATCAATGGGCATAGAACCATTATAAATTGCAGAACCAACGCACAAAGTACCATCAAAGACACCAATTTCATCTCCGGGTTCGATACTTTTTGAATCGACAGTGACGCCTGTGATCAGAATGCTCATCGGGCTGTAAGGAAACCCCGAATACACCGGGATGTAATGATGCGCGTATAAATAATTAAACTGTTGAAAAAGAGTAAATATCAGGATATATTTGCCGAATTTAGCCACTTTTCTAAAGATTGATTATTTGTAAATCAAAAATATGGCATAAATTTCTATTTCCCTAACCTAAACGTTTTTTTTACATGTAGTTATAATTATTGGGGATTAAATGATGCCTGGTATCCTTAAAATGCGGGTTAATTACATAGTACTTACAAACGACAAGGGGCCACCTTCTGCCGAAGATAGCCCCTGTTAAATATAAAACCCGGATCAGATTACTTTTTAAATTGCCATTGCTGATTTGTGGTTGCGAAATAAGTCCATTGTTGTACATTAACACCATTACCTGTGGATGAAGTACCACCCTGTACATCGAGTCCTTTTCCACTATATTTATTAATTATCTTATAGTAGCCGTTACCTACATCAGCAATTTGCCAAAGTTGCGTATCAGAGTTAAAATCGGCAAGCTGTAATACGTTATCTCCATCAGCAGAATAATTTTTTGAAGAAAGAGAAACTAACCGGCCACTATTAACACTTTTAATTTTATAGTATCCATTACCAAGATATGTTACTACCCAACGTTGATTTGGAGTGGCATAATAAGTCCACTGCTGGATGTTTGCACCTTCTGCAGTTGATTTGCTAACCACATCAAGAGCCTTGCCACTGTTTCTTGCTATAATTGCATAAGTAGTTCCGCTTACAATTCCGGTAGTTCCTGTTGAAGTACCACTTGTTGATCCG
>DATBXH010000840.1:0-2741 GCA_036514375.1 Bacteroidales bacterium
GGTCATCTTTCCAGGAAGTATACAAATCGGTTTTTTCTACGTCATCGACCTGGGGCTTCACCGGGGTAGCCGGAGGCAAATCCCCGAGTTTTATATGATCCAGTTTCTTTTCATTCATTTCCGACGGATTGGTCAGCATACTTGTTTCAAGCAGAGCCTTACCCGAATAATAAGTAACTTTTTGCTTTGGATTCATCGTGATGGTAAAGTTTTGTTTTTTCTGATCTTTGCCTTCAATTTTTACAATTCCTTTTACCAACGTTGTTTCGATAGTATTTTCCTCCGGATAAGCCTTCACGTCGAACTCCGTACCCAGCGCTTTTATTTTCAGATTCTTGGCCGATACAACGAAAGGTTTCCGGGCATTCGAAACCACTTTAAAAAAGCCCTGTCCAATTAAGGTCACATCCCGCTGTTTCTCGCCATACGTGGCTATATTATAAAACAGATTACTTCCTGCATTTAACCATACTTGTGTACCATCGGGCAGTACGGTCATTGCCTTCGATCCTATCGGGGCAGACACCCATATCAATCCGTTTCTTTTAATCTGAGGGCTTTCAGTTTTCATGACAAAATAAGTACCCAGCGAGCCCAGCATAGAAAATAAAATCAGCACAGCGGCTATTTTGATGAATTGCCTGAAACGATTAGTACGCTGCATAAATCTGTTGTTTTCGTGCAGATCGATCTTACGGTTAAGTTCCGAAAGTGCATCCTGCATTTGATCCGTGTTGCCCGATCCAACCTGAGCAGAAGCCATCCAGGAAGTTTTTAAACGTATAAATTCCGTTTTATTTTTCTGCGAAAGATGAATCCAATGACGCAGAAATTCAATCTCTTCCGGGGTGGCATTACCCGATAAGAAACTGATGATTAATTCCTTAAAATCCGTCTGTGGAGCGTTTTCTTTATCCATATGCATTACTTCATTATATATGACAATAAATGGGAAATTCGGTCTACAAAAAATGAAACAAAAATGAGAAACTGACTTTGAAAATATGGCAGGATATCCTGTTTTTACCGGTCCTTCAGATAATTATCCACAATTTCACGAAGCTTATCCATGGCCCGCGACATTTGGGTTTTAACCGTACTCAAAGAGATATTTAATTTTTCAGCGATCTCCGGATAGGATAAATTCTCGTAACGGCTTGCACAAAAAACAATCCTGCATTGTTCCGGCAAATTTTCAATGGCTTTATCCAGTTTTTGTTCCAACTGTTCGGTAAATGCGGCTTCAAAAATATCGTCAGGCATTTCGATAAACAATAGATCAGCTTGCTGTTTAACCTGTTCAAGTTGAATGTTGTTCCTGGCAAATTGGAAACTATTTCGCAGAAAATTCACACAGAGGTTATGAACACTGCGGTACAAATAAGCTTTTAACGAACTGTTGATGTATATTTTATGATGATTTTCCCACAGATTAAAAAACACCTCCTGTACAATTTCCCGGGCTGTATCATGGTTTCTTACATAATCGGCAGCAAAGGTGCATAAGCCTGAATAATATTCTTTGAAGACTAAATCAAATATTTTCCTGTCTCCTTTTCTGATACCGTCGAAAATATCTTTTTCAGGCCAAAGCATTGAGAATTAAATGTTTTATGAGAAAAAACTTTTAAAGGTATTTAATTTTTGTTAAACTCTGACAAAATTTTGGGTCACACTTTGAAATTTCATTCGGAACGGTAAAATTTTACAACGCTAATCCATAAACATCCAAACCCCTAAACCTGTCATCTTGTTTCCTTTTTCCATCATTTGATATGCCTCCGGCAATTTTAAGATAGCCACCGTAAACTTCAGTACAAACACCGTAAGCTTCCGGATAGTCGTCGTAAAGTTCAGAACAGTCACCGTAAACTTCAGGTTAGCCATCGTAAATTTCAGAACAACCGCAGTAAACTTTAGAACAATCGTAGTAAATTTTCGGATAACCACTGTAAATCTCCGGACAGTCGTCGTAAACTTCAGTACAACCGCTGTAAATTTCAGAACAATCGTAGTAAACTTCCGGATAGTCGTTGTAAGGTTCAGAACAGTCATTGTAAATTTTAGGATAGCCATCGTAAATTTCAGAACAACCGCAGTAAACTTTAGGAAAAACACTGTAAATTTCAGAATAACCGCAGTACATTTATTCACCGTACGTTTACGTATACCGGGTAAGATTGAACACATCCGTGGTCTATCGACAAAAAAAATCCGGCATCTTTTAAGGTGCCGGACTGCAACTGTTCAACCAATCTATATCTGTTATATTTTATATGATCGTATGGGAAACTTAAGTAGTTCTTTATAAAAAGCACCATTTTTAAATTTCGTACCTGCTACATATTCTTTAATAGCAAGAGCAACATAATAGGCGCCATCAGGTTCCTGGTACATGATCTTATTCCGGTCGGCAATGGCTCCGGACCACACATCGGTTGTCCGGCTCTTTTCGCTGTTCAGCGTATCCGTGGAGGTTGCAAAAGTATCAAGAGCTTCAGTGGTCAGGTCGGTTTCGTTAGGTTTATACACCGCTACGGTTTTTAAAAATGTAACGATATTCCTGAAGTGTGCCAGCTTATTTACAAATCCCTGACGCGATACGGAAACACTCTTCGGGATCTTAACCTCTTCGCCGTTTGCTGCAGCTTTAGCTTTTAGCTCCTCTTCGTCGGGGAGATCTTTTACCCGTTCACTATTAAATACTGCAAGCAACGCTTTACCCTGTTTCACTTCATCGG
>DATBXH010000841.1:0-3100 GCA_036514375.1 Bacteroidales bacterium
TATTCCTGAACCATGGAAACGATATATGTTCATTCATGTAGCAGACTGGCTGGAACCCGGTATTTACTGGCAGGCAGAAGCATGTTGGGCATTGGGTTATTTTGCCTCAGAGCCCGATGAAGTTAATATCATCGAAGAAAAAATTGATAATGAAAGTTTTACAGTTTATCCTAATCCAATTTCAAGTGAATTGATGATAGAAATGAAAGAAAATAATGAAAAATTGGCCTTTGAAATAGTAAACCCAATCGGACAATTGGTTTTTAAAGGAAACATCATAAAAAAAACAATTATACCGACAAGTAATTTTATCCCAGGAGTTTATATAATCAAACTAAAAAAAAGCGGAAAGACATTTGAGTCCAGAAAAATTATTAAACAATGACCTTTACAGTTATAATACTGATTCAGTTAAAACAATACTCGGCAAAGGGTTTGTTGTTTACTATGGTTTTGAAAGGTTTATTATTAACAGGTCGCCTAATTTCTTTGATTCTGATTTATTTCCATATTGTACACTAAAACTTTTGCCATCACCCGAAACAGAAATATTGATATTTATCCCCCGCAGATTTAATCCATTCAATGATATTCCTTGCATAATGTGATGGTTGACTGGCTTAATTGAAATATGGTTTTCATTGACAGTAATTCCAAACAATCCGAAAATAATGCACTGGGTTGTTGCTAATCCCGCAATTACATTAGGCCTTCCATCTTCGCGATAACCTTTTTTATCTGCTCTAATTGCCTGCGGATAATAAGGAAACTCTCCCCACCAAAGAATTCTTTGCAAAAGGTTTATTCCCTCATTTATATATCCTGAATTCAACAAATCCTCAATCAATTCCGGAGCATCACCTGCATAAACGCCAGGCCCGCCCCAATCTACGTCGTTTGGATCGTAACCTTTATCAGTAAGTGCAAGGCTATATACTCCATATGGCGATAAAAACTCTCTTTCATTCAAGTGTCCTAAAATACTTTTTCCTTGATTCTTTGTAAGAGCACCGGTACGCAAAACATCAAATATTTGAATCGAAAAAGCGGTCATTTTTTGGCCATTTCTATCCAGAGAAAACAACCAATTGTTTTTGTAATCCCATAGTTTTTCTTGAAATACTTTTCGTAATTTTTTGCTTCTGGCTCCCAGATTATGAGGGATAGGCCTATTGATCCATTTAAATAATTCTGTAAGGTATTGGTAAATTAATAAACGTTCAGCGTTGGGACTTGGTGTATAACATGTGTAGTTATTCGTTCGTTTTAATTCGAGGAGATTATGATTTTCACCATAATCAATAAGTACGGGGTCGTTTTCCAGATCTTCCTTAAGCAAACAAAACCGGTATATATATTCTAAATAGGTTTCGTTATTAATTTTTTCGGAGAGTATACCAATATCCCCGGTAGTTAAAACGTAATCGTAAGTTGCGCGGGCTATACTGTAATAGTTGTAAGAATATAATACTCCCATTCCTTTTCCATCTGATGGATTTAGAGCATAAGCCTTCGTTAAATCCGCTTTGGCATAAGCTAAAAGTAATTTTCTAACAGCCGTTGGGTCAATAATAGACATTAACCTGCTTATATAGGCAAGTCCCCAACAATAATTACTTAATGCTCCGCCATCGAGGCCTGATTCAGCATACCATGGATTTATTGCGAATTCCGGGACCTCCCAACGACAGGTTAAAAAGGTAGTTAATCCTTTCTTATAAAAAGCATTTAGTTCCCTTGATACACCATTTAACCTTGGGATTTTTAATTCTGTTGCACACAATAATTCTTCCCAGTTTCTGCGGGCATTTAAAAGTGTTTCTATTGGATTTGTTCTTATTTGGTGCATAATTTTATAGAGATTACCTCTGTTTGAACCAAGTATTATAACAATACCAAATGATTTCTTTTCTTTGGGGTTTAGTTTCAGAACAGAACTGAGTCTGTTATTATAGGGAACCGTTTCAAGTCCATAACCTTTTAAAAAAACAGAGACAGTATCATTCGTAAGAATAAAAGTTGAATCTTCCACGCTTGTTTTGTTATCTTCCTTTTTACTTTGCATGGCAGCAGGCGGATACCATTCCCAATTAACGGAAGAACCGACTTGTCCTTTGATAATCCAGTCGATAGGAATGGTTATTTCATTTTTGTTGTTGTTTGTTAATTCTAAAGTTGCTATTATGCCTCTATCTAAAGCAATAGGGGTAATTCTCAACTGCGAACTTATGCCTTTGGTGCTTTCTCCCTGAAGTACTGTTTCTGAAGGATACCAATCGTATTTTTTTACTGATATTTTTGTCTTGAAAACTTCAAGATTAACAGAAAATGGTAAACAAAAATAAGGAGGGGCTATAATTGTTCCCAAACCTAAGTAATGCAGGTTTGGGACTACTGATGTACTTTCACTTTTATTAAAAAGGTGTTTTTCCTGCAACAAATTATTAGTTGAGGTAACTTTATACCAGGCTGTATCCGGGTTGAGTTTGTCCGGTATTTGAGAAACACTGTTTAAAAATATGAATATTAATGGAATAGATATAAATTTTTTTATTTTAACTTTGACCACTTACTGTTTTTAATTTTTAATTGAATTGATAATAAACTATTTAGTTTTATCCTTCTCAACCCATATTAATTTTGCTATACGGATTCCGTCGAGAGCAGGGGTGAGGGCAACGATGTAATACTTGCCTTCGTATTCTATTATTTCTGGAGCAGCAATTTTTAATTGCTGGATCATATGATCATCATTACCAACACCAAAAAGTAACGGGTTTTCTGATACATATTGTGTGTTTAAGTTCCATCCTCCATATAGTTGATTGCGGAAAAGGTAATAATAATTGTCTTTGTGCACCACAAAGGGGCATTCACTATTAGCTCCATACCAGGCAGGGCCTTTTGACGGGCTTCCTCCGGAGCATACAACCATCGCTTCGCTCCAGTTTAAGATATCTGTTGAAACACGGCAGAATACTGCACATGAATCCATTCCAAGGGGAGGATTATCAGTGTGTCCTGTGTAATAGCAATAGTATAGGTTGTTAATTTTAATGACCATTGCATCACGCGTATTCTCAAACGGGCCTTTAAACAG
>DATBXH010000842.1:0-11593 GCA_036514375.1 Bacteroidales bacterium
AGGCGCTATAACTTCATTGTAAGCTAAAGGTTCAGACTTCGCCTGGTATTGACTGATATAATAATAAGAGAGGATACCCAGCAGAAATGCTACAACAAAAATAGCGGCAACTCTCAAAAATTTTCTTGTCCACTTTAGATGAAACTTTGCCATTTCAAATGGCTCGGAATCCAATTTGTGCTGATAATATTTTGCTTTAACTTTTTCCCAGGATTTCTCAGTATCAGCCTCATTTTCTTTTAGTCTTCCGGATACTTCATATACATCCTTTAATTCATCAAACAACCGTTTATTAGCTTCACTTTCCTTCAGCCAAAAGTTTACAGCGGCCCTCTCCGTATCGGTTGCTAAACCTGCAATATACTTAATTACAATCTCCTCGAAATTCTCTTTATGCTCCATCACCCAAATTGTTTCTTTTAGATAAGACCCTTAACGACGGAGGCAGGGTGACAAGGAATTGAAAAAAAGTTGAAAATTGAAAGATGATATTATTTGTCGGCAAGAAAGTTCGTCATACAAACTATACCTGATACAACCATGGGTAAATACTCTTTTAAGTTTTCCCGTAACTTTTGCAGCGCTCTTGCCATTTGTGTTTTAACGGTATTTACAGAAACATCAAGTTTTTCTGCAATCTCAGGATAAGTCAGGTTATCAAAACGCTGTAAACAAAATATTTCACGACATTTCTCAGGTAAGGATTTAATCGTACTTTCAACCAGTTCTTCTAGTTCCTGAGATATCAAATTGGCGATGGGATAACTATCGGAAACGGGTTGATGGAGTTCCGCATCAGTTAGGGTATAATGAAGGTGATCATTATACTTTTGCTCAACTTTTAAATGTCTCAAATATTTCAGACAACGGTTGTGTACACTTTGATAGAGGTATGCTTTCAGGGATGTCGTTATCACCAAATCCTCACAATTTTCCCATAGATAAAGAAACAAATCTTCAACAATTTCAGAAGCTACTTCTTTTGATTTGACATAACCTACAGCATAAGTGCATAGTCCGGAAAAATACTTTCGGAAGATGGACTCAAAAGCATCCTCCTGTCCCTCCTGTAATTTGCTGATAAATTCCTGTTCAATACCTTTGTCCAAAAGTAAGCTTTTAATTAGAGAGCAAATTAGTAAAATAAAGATATAAAGTAGTGCAGGTTACTTTAAATTCTATAAGATAATATGATAACAGATTGAACATACAGATAAAAAAAGGGATTAGCGATTTCACAACAGCTAATCCCAAAATGAACTAACAACTACTACTACTTATGATTTAGCCTAACTCAAAATTTATTTTTAGTAGCCGGGGTTTTGATAAGCGGCTTTCGCTGTAGCATCAAGAGGGTTTCCTTTTTCGTCTGTCAAAAGATCAAGATAAGCTTTGGGCCAAATCCTAAATGTATAGAACTTCTGCATGGTACCTTTACCATTACCATCCTGTCCATTACCACTTTGAGGATTATCGGAAACAGGCCATAAACCAACCTGATCTGATGCCATTTGATTAAAGTATTCTATCCTATTATACAAAATTCCGGCATTGTGTTGATCTTCCCAAGCTAAACCTTCGGATAAGAACTCTCGAGCCTTTTCATTATAAATAAATTGAATAAACATATCCGCTTCAGTAGTGACTGAAGGAATATAACTTTCTGCAATTGCCTCGGGCGTTCCAGGAATAAAAATATTTTCGGTAATTTTTATGGAATTATATGTGTCTGCCGAAACGGTATAGGGTGTGGCTTTCTCACTTGCAGGAAGTGATAAAGCTTTAGGTTCCCACACAACACATACTTCAGGACGAGCTTCACCAGCTTTGTAAGAAGCACGGGCACGCAATACATTAATATCGTCAACTGCAAGACTATACAACCCTTTTCTACCATTTGCTTCCGCCCTGATCAAATAGGTTTCTGCAAGTCGCATAAGGATCGCATCGCGGGTACCAGACTCACTATTATAGTTAGACTCATCAGTACTACCACCTCTTGATGGGTCGACATATTTTCTTGATGAAAGGTAAGGTGCGGTCCTGGTAGTAGCAAGCCCCATCCCTGTGCCATCAAAGAAAAGCCGATAATAATATTTATTTGTATTGGAAGAATGTATCCAACGAACCATAAATTGATATGGTTGACTCATTGCCATTGCTGAGTCGATAGCTTCGGACTTTTGATTTTCGAGATAAGTTAAAGCCCTCTTACCAAAGGCAATTCTTTTCTGAGTGGCAGTTACCGTAGGTTCACTGGCCGGTTTATTAGTATTCCACCAAGCTGCTGCTTTGGCACCCCATGAATATGAAGTACCGCCACCACTCATATTACTTATATATTCATAGGCGAACGTCTTATAATACCTTGAGTCATTTACTTTATCATGGAAATTATCATATGCCCAATCGGTGGGCTTATAGGTACCAAAAGGACGTCCGTAAGCCATGGACCGGGTTACCCCAGTCTGAGTAGTATAATCACCGGTATGATAATTACAGGATCGGTTACCACCAAAACGGCCATTCAAGGATGTGTTGATATCAAATTGAGCAGACCACAATACTTCTGAACTCGGAGTTGATTCCGAAACCTTTGGATCAAAAAGCGACCAATAGTCTTTGGCTAATCCGTTTAATGTACCTGAAGCTCCTTTAAGAGCATCAATTACCTGTGTGGCATAATAAACGGCAGAATCGAGATCCGTTGCTACGTTACCCTTGTAAAGCATCTGAAGATATTGTTCGGTGCTATTCTGAAAACCCGCAGCCTGAGCCCTGTTTAAATAAAGTTTTGCCAAAAAATGACCGGCGGCCCATTTCGTTACACGCCCCCTATCGGTTTGGGTAGCCGGCAAATTTGCAAAAGCGTACCGAACATCGGTGATGATTTGTTTATAAATATCTTCAAGCGATGACTTAGGATAATAATATATTCCATTATCCTCACGTTTTGCTTTCAATAACAATGGAACAGCTCCCAGTTGATTAGAGATTAAGTAATATGCCCAGGCACGAAGAAATAACACTTCTGCCCTTCGACCATAAGTAAAAGTGGTATCTGTCCCAAATTTACCGGGTTTAACATTGTCAATTTGTTCCAGTGCAATATTACAATTATTAATGTGCGGATAGGCTCCCATGGGTGCATAGGTTGAATTTGCGGCTCCAATGTAATTATTAACATTACCGGCAATTGTACTCACATCTGTGCCATAAGCTGAACTGTTACAGCGGGCCAAAGCTGCAGTAGAGTTCATATACTGATCCGTTTCCGGGTAAATCAACTTAGCTCCGTTTCCATCCCATTCATGCTTCACACGGGCATACACATAAAGTCCTTTAATCAATGTTTCGAGTCCGTTCTCCGTATTATAATAGTCCTGGGTCAAAGTAGACACCTGTTCTTCCTTAAGGAAGTCCTTACAGGATACGATAGAAATTACTATCAAAGAAAAAGTAAGTAAATAAACAATATATTTTTTCATCATATCATATTTTATAGTTTATGAAAGAATATCCATATTTCGTACTCTGCTCCTTAGGTAATAATACAAACATGGATAATACATACCATATAAAAGTTAATTTAGAAACCGGCTCTTAAACCAAATACAATGCTTTGCTGTAAAATGGTATTATTGTTCATACCACCTAATGGCCCCTGGTTTGTCGAAACTCGGTCCCAATCCGTAATATCTTCAGGATTTATACCATACTTGACAGCCTCTTTCCCAAAAATAAAAGGATTCAAAACCTGTGTGAACACTTGTAACCTGCTTATTTGGAATTTTCCCAATATTTTTGAAGGAAGGTTATAGGATAATGAAATATTACGAACAATGACATACGATCCATCGCAGTAATTCATTGCCTGTGAGATATTCTCCACATTTCCTAAATTCGGCATCGGCCACTTACCACCAGGGTTATCCCACGACCAGACATTGTTCTCAACACGCCCATTCGGCCAAACACCTCCATAAGAGTTGGGGTATCCTCCAAAATACATCTGCCCGATTCGTGCATAAACAAAGAAACTAAGTTCTAAATTTTGATAACTTAATGTGTTGGTAATACCTCCAGTCCATTTTGGATTTCTTGTACCGAGTACCACCATGTCATCTCCGGTAATTTTATAGTCACCATTCTGATCTACGACCTTAACGGTCCCAGGGTAGAATTTATGTCCATTCGCATTAAATTTAGCCATCTCTGCCAGGTCTGCAGCAGTATTTTGCCATATTCCTGCGTTTCTATAGTTGTAATATACCTGTATAGGTTGGCCAATAAAGTATCGTTGAGCCACCATGTCCTGTTTACCGTTAAGAAGCTCAACAATCTTTTCTTTATTCGATGCCCAGTTAATATCTGTTGACCAACGAAAATTCTTTGTCTGGACATTTATCGACGAAAGTGTGACTTCTATTCCTCTGTTTTGTGTTTTGCCAACATTTTGAATTTTCGCTACAAAACCAGAAACTGCTGGTAATACTTTGTTCATGATCAAATCAGAAGTACTTTCCTGATAAACTTCAACAGAACCTGTAATTCGGTTTTTTAAGACACCAAAGTCAAGGCCGATATTCCATTGTGCCGTTTTCTCCCAAGCAAGAGATGGATTCGGAACTTGCTGGGGTAAGTAACCAATTGCCGGAACTGAACCAAATACATATGGGTTTTTGCTTAAAGGACCTGATGTAGAATATGGAAGTACAGAAGAGTTACCAACAATACCATATCCTAATCTAAGTTTACATTCATTCAGCCAGTTAACTGATTTTAAGAAGCTTTCTTCCTGTAATTTCCAGGCTAATGCGAACGATGGGAAAAAATCCCATTGATGACCAGGTGCAAGGACTGATGCTCCATCCCACCGTCCTGAAGCAGTGAGTAAGTATTTACTCATAAAAGAATAGTTAACCCTTGCCATATAGGACATAAGCGTATTCTGTGTAAAACTAGTACCGTAGGTATCCGGTTTACCATTTACGTTTGAAGCAATATCATACCATTGATCGATATCATAAATCTCACTTGAAGCGCCGATATTAACTCCTTCTTCACGATATTTCTGTGTTGATTGGAGGAGAGTAAGTCCTACGGTGTGATCTTTAGCAAATGTTTTATCAAAATAAAGAAGGTTTTCAGCCACCCATGCTATGCTTTGTGTATTGCTGTAACTTGCAGTGCTCGGTTTATTAGAAAGATGGCTGGTAGCATTCGGTCCTGTCCATGACCCAACTCTATATTGTCTGTATTGCGTCCCAAAATTTATATGATATCTTAACCATGGCGTAAATTTAATTTCTCCAAACATGTTTGAATAAATAGCAGCTGTACGTCTTTCATTTTTAGATTGATCGATATCTATCAAAGGATTCCACAGAGATAAATTTCCTCCAGGGTTCCTAATCCAGTTTCCTAAAGTATCCTTTGGCAACGCATAAGGGAATTGATCATTTGCCCTTGAGTACAAATCCTTAGAACCGGTATTTGCTGTATTAGGAGCCTGGATTCCAAAATTTTGAAGGGACAATGATGCATTTGTTGAAATGCCTAAGTTTAACCATTTGGTTGGCGTGATATCACCATTAATGGTACTGGAATATCGATTATAATCCTGATCTTTTTGGACACCAATCTGATCAAAATATCCGAATGAAAGATACAATTTTGAAACTTCATTTCCAGAGGATAAGGAAATCTGATGATTTTGAGTGATTCCTTGCCTCGTGGCTGCATTTCTCCAATCAAAGCTTCTTACATTTTTCGAATTATATACAGGTACCATGGCAGGCCATCCATTTGCCTGTTCTTCCGCTGTAGTGGGTCTCGTTTTTACGGTTCCTCCAATTTTATCAACCCATTCGTAACCCATCAATACAGATTGTCTTGCTGTTGGATCAGCTGATAATCCAAATTTGGTAATATCCAGATTGGGATCAGGATATCCAAGTTTTACAGGTGTATTAAGATTTGTAAAAGTTTCGTTTCCATACAAACCACCATTCATTAAAGCCAACCTCCATCTATCAACGTAATCGCCCCCATTCATCCATTTTGTTAGTGAATGGTAGGAATCTAATGAAACGGTTCCATCGTAAGTTATGGTAACTTTTCCTTTAGCACCCTTTTTGGTAGTAATTAAAATCACACCGTTTGCACCACGCGAACCATAGATGGCTGTTGCGGAGGCATCTTTTAAAATCTCAACAGAAGCAATATCATTCGGATTAACTGATGCAATACCCACAGAATTAGGAGCTGTATTAGCATTTACATCGCTTGTGCTATTAATCGCTGTCACAAGAGGTATGCCATCTACCACATAAAGGGGAGTATTAGTTGCATACATGGAACGATTACCCCTTATCGTTATTTGAGGGAGTTCTCCAGGTTTAAGATTAGAAGTAATATCAACGCCGGAAGCTTTTCCCTGAAGTGCCTGGATAACATTCTGTACAGGGCGTTCACGAATGGTTTTTTCATTCACACTTGTCAAAGCACCGGTAACATCACTTTTTTTAACGGTACCATATCCTACCACAACCACTTCTTCAAGTGTTTTGATATCTTCAATCAAAGATATACTTATGATAGTTTGATTACCAACTGTCATTTCTTCTGACATATATCCCATAAATGAAAAAACCAATACCGCACTGGCATCAGGTACTTCAACGGAAAACTTACCATCAACATCAGTAATGGTTCCGGTTCCGGTTCCTTTAATTAAAACACTCACTCCTGGTAAAGGCTGTCCTTTCGAATCCGTTACAACACCTGTTACCTTTTGTGCCTGTTTGGTAGCAGGAGTTATGACAATAATTTTATCGATGACATCGTAAGTGGCTCCGTTTTCGGGCAAAACTTTAGCAAGCACTTCACTCACTGTCTGGTCATCAGCTTTACAGGAAAACCTGTTTTGAAGGTTAATCTGATCGACCTTATAGAAGATTTTATATTCAGTCTGCTTCTCAATTTCCTTAAATATGTCGGAGAGCGTTCCGTTGGAAACGTTCATGGTAATCCTGGCATTCTGGGAATACGTATTTGCCGACAATTGAAGTGTAGTAAACAAGACAAATAAAGTAGTTAGTTTCATGATCAGGAAAGTTTTTTTTACGCATTTCCTTCGGAAAATGCTTGGAAAATATTTTTTTCTCATAGTTTTGTTATGTATTTGGTTAATAAATTACTGGTGCACAAATCGGACGAGACCAATGCATCAGTATGTTTTTAGCTGTGAACGGGGAATGTTGGCGCATTTCCCGTTTTTTTATCAAAAAAGAAATGAGTATTGTTTCATAGGCTTTTTAGAATTAGTTAGTACTAGTTATACGTTAGTTATCATCTACAACAAATCGATTTTATTTTTTCGAATCGATTGTAATGTTATCCTTATCAATTGTATATGAAATCGGTGTAGTTTTTCCGATGACGAGCAATACCTGTTCCAATGGCTCGTTATTTACAAATTTCCCGGTGTACCGGTTCTTTAAAAGGCTACTGTCCTTAATCCTGATATTCACATTATACCAACGTTCCAGGCGCTTTGACAGGTCTTCAAATGCTTCATTCTCGAAAACAAGGCGCTGCTCCTTCCAGGATATTTCCGATTGAAGGGTCTTTTCTTCATAAATGACAGGAATTTGCTGCTTCTTCTCTTCCTTTACCCTGGACTTGGGTTTCTCGAATTTAGCAATTTGAATTTCCTGGTTATTTTTATTAAAAACGGCCTTCTCATTCGGATTGAGGAAAACAGATCCCGAAGTTTTGTCTCCTGAAGCTTCTTTGCCGATCTGAACACGACCCTCTACAAGAATGGTTTCAATTGTCTTATCGCTGGCGTAACATTTCACATCAAAACTTGTACCTATCGCTTTTACAGTAATTGAGGAAGCATGCACCAAAAATGGCTTTTTCGGATTCTTGGCAACCTTAAAAAAAGCTTCACCTTCCAGGTAAACATCCCGTGTTTTCTCCCCGTAATTTGTAGGGTATTTCATGCGCGTGCCTGAGTTAAGCCAAACAACTGTCCCATCCGAAAGAATTATCTGACTTTTCTGTGAAGGAGGAGCATAAGCATAAACGTATTCCGGGTTTGATGGCTTCTTAGACGAATCAATCACATAATACTTAATCAATAATCCACAAGCTACTAAAACGATTAAAACAGCAGCTATATTCCGGAACCAGGGAATCCATGATTTATTGGCAAAAATTTCTTTTTCTTTACCAACCGGTTCCAACCCTTCAATCCGCTTCGTTAGTCTGATCAAAGCAACCTCAGTATCCTGCTTATCGCTTACCGATCCATGACTTTGTCCCCATAAAATGCACACCTGGTTAAAAAAAATAACATTTTCCGGGCCTGCCTTTAGCCATTCCAATAATTCTATAAGTTCATTCTTTTCAGCAGTTCCACACAAGTATCTGTGTATAATATCGGTATAATATTCTAATATCTCCATAAAATTGCCATTCTAAATAAGTGACAAAAAAAAGCAGGTTCACCCTACCTTTGCACAAACATTTTCTGAAAAAAGAGCATAGCATTGATCCTGCAGGGACTACAATTTCCTCTAACTCTTCATGCTAACTTAAAAAAAATAAAGCAATGAATATGGTTAAGAATTCTTTTAATTCTTTACGAAGATGCAATAATGCTTTTGTAATGTGTTTCTCTACTCCTTTGATGGAAATTCCCAAATATTCGGCGATTTCGACGTTTTTAAACCCAAAATTGCGGCTAAGTTTAAACACCAGCCTACATTGCTCGGGCAGACTTTCTACCGCTTTACTGATCTCCAGCGTTAGTTCTTTTTCAATAAGAAAATCACGATGATATTCTAAAATCTCAAGGTGAATCTCTTCCAATTCAATAAAACGACTATTCAGCTGAGCTATGTTCCGCTTGGATTTTTCTTTTACTAATCCGATGGAGCGATTGTAAACCGATACTCTTAAGTATGCCTCCAGGGAGTTTATTTTGTCAACCAGTTCCGGTTTGGTCCATAAATTAAAAAAAATGTCCTGAACAATATCTTCTGACGCTTTCAAATCATTGGTTATCCGCAAGGAATAATTTCGCAGCCTGATATAAAACATACTGAATAGCAAGTCAAAGGCTGCTTTGTTTCCAGTCTTGATCAGTAATAGTAGTTCAGCAGTTGTTATGTTTTCCATGTGCAAACAGTAACATCTGCAAAGTAATAATTAAAAAACCAAGAAAAAAAAGATTTGAATATTTTTCAATTCGTTGAAATCCAATATCCCTGCTTTACTGTGAATTGTCCTGTTTATTTCATATTTAAATCATATTCTATTTATTAATATGTCTTTCTGCATGGTAGGACGAACGTACCAGAGGACTGCTTTCAACATGAGAAAAACCTCGTTTCAATCCTTCCTGTTTATAAAATCTAAATTGTTCAGGTTTAATAAATTCCTGTACCTGAATATGATGAGAAGAAGGTTGAAGATATTGTCCGATCGTTATTACATCACATCCTGCATTTTTCAGATCGTCCATGGTTTCAAGAACTTCGGCCTGTGTTTCGCCCAGCCCAAGCATGATTCCCGATTTGGTAACAATACCATTTTGTGCAATATACCTGATTACATCCAAACTGCGATCGTATCTGGCTGCGCTTCTTATTTTCGGAGTTAACCGGCGAACTGTTTCCAGATTGTGTGAAATAACTTCCGGCCTGGTATCAATCACCTTTTGAATGAATTCAGATTCTCCGTTAAAATCGGGAATTAAAGCCTCAATGGTTGTATCCGGATTTATGCGCTTAACTGTACGTAACGTTAACGCCCAAAAAGAAGCTCCTCCATCTTTTAAATCATCGCGATCGACGGAAGTAATCACGCAATGCCTGATTCCAAGCAATTTTATAGTATTGGCAAGATTCATTGGTTCTTTCCAGTCAACTTCATCCGGAATAGCAGTACGTACATTACAAAACCGGCAATTGCGCGTGCATTTATCACCTAAAATCATAAATGATGCAGTACCTGCACTCCAGCATTCACCCCTGTTGGGACAGTTTCCACTGGTACAGATAGTATGAAGGTTATGTATACCGATCAGATTTTTTACTTTTGAATATTTTTCACCATGAGGCAATGGTACTTTCATCCAATCTGGAAGATGCCGTTCAGCACTTTGTATCTTTTTATCTTCTGTCATTTTTAGTAACTAAAATATATTATAAATCAATTTCTTATTTTCGATACTCATTCGGTTTTACAGGTATTACCTTCAAGCCCTCTGCAGTAAACTGTTTGTTCACATATTCAAGATCAGACGTAAAACCTAACAGGAAACCTCCTCCTCCGGAACCACAAAGCTTAAGAGCAAATTTTGAAGTATCGCCGTCTATGTGAAAGTATTTCAGGTATTCGGATAAAATCATGGGTTCAAACAAAGATTGCTGTTTATGTGAAAGCTTGTTTACGGATGAAACAAAATCAGTGGCTTTATGTTCCATAAAATCATCTATACACCTATTTACCAGTTTATTATAGTTTGTTTGTATTTCCCGTGCGTAATAATTTTCATGTAACATCTCATTAAATAATTTAATATTCGCACCTGTGTTTCCGTGCCTTTTAGTATCAATAAGAAAAACGGAAATTTTCTCCCAGATCTCACCTGCCATTGAAATCCGCTTTATCGTTCCTTTTCCGTCAAAAAATAAAGCAGCATTCGTATAACTAACCATAGGGTCCATGCCGGAACTCGAGCCATGGAAATAGGATTCAAGGAAGGAAAGATGCTTTTTTAAATCCGGTAACTGATTATCCGGACAATCATGAGGAATTGGATTATTTACATAATTTCCGTAAAATGCTGCGCATAAAGCACCGGAACTGCCAACTCCATAACTTATAGGAACAGAGGACTCAAAATATAAGCCCGAAGCAATATCTTTTCTGAATTTCTGAATATCCATCGAAAAAGGTACTTCTTCAGCATCTTCAAGATAATTTGCAAATTTCACCAGCACGTGGGTAAACTCTGCGCAATATTCACTTTTCGACCATTTACCAAAATAATTACGGAACGGAACTGCCAGTGCCTTGGATCCACATAATAAAGAATACTCACCAAATAATAATATTTTCGCCGGATACATAATAATTAAGTTAACCTTGTTAAAAAAATTTACATTTAAATTCCTGCTTTCTGCTATTTCCGCTCTGGACCCTTGCCTATTTTATCATCAATCCAGAAACCGTCTTCACAATACTGCAAAAGTTCAGTTTTGATGAATTCATGAATTTCAGCCTGAATCTTTCCCGGATAAAGCAAATGAACGTTTGGCCCTGCGTCTAGTGTAAAACAAAGAAATAAGCCAGTTTTATCACGAAATTCTCTTATTTTATTTATGATCTCAATTGTTCCCGGACGCGCCAGAATAAAGCCTGGTTGTGAGGTAAGAAACATTACCTGAAGATTTAACGCCTCATTTTCTACAACATTTATAAATGCTACCGTATTACCTGTTTTGAGAGCATCTATCAATTTATTGAAGTTCAGATCTGCCACTTTATACCTAACTTCCGCATAAGGATTGGT
>DATBXH010000843.1:0-8185 GCA_036514375.1 Bacteroidales bacterium
ACTTGAGACTAGCTTTGGATTCTTCGGATATCAAGGCTCATCAACTGAAATATCTGCAAACCAAAAGGATAAAACAAACGATTTTGGACTTAATTTAAGCACGTCCACTCTAAACTTTGGTTTCAGATATTATATTAAATAATTTCCCCTGGTTTTATTTCAATAACGTCCGGCTATTTTTTCTTAAGATTTTATTTTTCATCCATTTCAATTTACAAATCATTTGAGCAAGGTAATTTTTCATTTGCTTTCGGGTAAACCCGGAAGCATTGATATTGCCTGCTAGTTTCGGAACAAACAACTGCTTATCATGTCAAGTCAGGAATTGGTGTGAGGTTTTAAATTGTATATTTACACAAGAAACACACAGAACTATGCGCACCGAAACCGACTTTATTGGGCGAAGAGAGCTTCCTGATGATGTTCTTTTTGGTATACACTCACTCCGGGCAAATGAAAATTTTCCGGATCAAACGCCTTTCCATATAGAATGGTATAAAGCTACGGCGCTCGTTAAACTAGCCTGTTATAGAACGTACCGAAGCTTTAAAAAAGCGGTCATCGAGACCCATGCTGAAAAAAGCATTCCTCTGCAATTTATGGATGACAATGTTCTCAGCGCTTTGGAAAAAAGTGCATTAGAAGTATCGAATGGTGAACATTTCCAATCTTTTATTGTACCAGCTATTCAGGGTGGTGCAGGAACCAGTATCAACCTGAACATCAACGAAATTATTGCAAACCGGGCACTTATTCTTCTTGGTCATAAGCCAGGAGAATACAACGTTATCGACCCCATTGAACAGGCAAATGTCTATCAGTCCACTAACGATGTTATACCAACTTCCTTAAAAGTGGCTGCTATGAAATTATTAAATAACCTTGAAGAAAATATTAATAGTTTGCGTTTTGAGATCGAAGAATTAGAGAAACAACATCGCAATACACTTAGAATTGGTTATACACAAATGCAGGAAGCTGTTCCATCTACCTACGGACGACTATTCAGTACATATTCCGGGGCCTTATCCCGCGATTGGTGGCGAGTTTCAAAATGTTTCGAACGTATAAAGGTGGTCAACCTTGGAGGCGGAGCTATCGGCACTGGGCTTTCGATCCCCAGGTATTTTATCATGGAGGTAGTTCAGGAACTACAAAAATTAACAGATTTGCCTGTGACCCGGGGCGAAAACATGGCTGATGCAACCAATAATCTGGATGCATTGGTAGAAGTTCATGCAATTTTAAAAGCTCATGCTGTTAATCTTGAAAAGATGGTTTCAGATCTTCGCTTACTGGCTTCCGATTTAGTGAGTTTCCGTGAGATTGAAATACCGCAAAAACAGGTAGGCAGTTCCATAATGCCCGGTAAAATTAATCCTGTGATTCCTGAATTCGTAATTAGCTCAGCTCATAAAGTTTATGCCAACGACGTTCTTATTGCTTCCCTTTGTGCACAGGGCACTATCGACCTCAACGCATATCTGCCCATCATTGGACATGCATTGCTCGAAAGTTTAAAATTGCTGTTGGCAGCCGATAAAACGCTGAAGGAAAATCTTTTCGGAGGATTAAGAATTAATACTGAAATTGCTGAAACACGATTATTCAGTAGTCCTGCCATTACTACTGCCCTTTCGCCGTATATTGGCTATCACAAGGCTTCAGTATTGGCCAAAGAAATGAAATCTTCCGGATGCACTGTTTTTGAAGCTAATAGGTCATTAAAACTCATGGACGAAACTCAACTTAGAACAATCCTCCAACCACAAAATCTCCTGAAACTGGGGTATTCAATAAGGGATCTGAAATGACCTTCAAGATTTTTCAGGTTTTTACTTTGAATAAGATATAATGCTATATTTGCCCCTTTAACTACGATAATGGATTTGCTAATTAAAGAAGTAACTTCAGATAAAGAATTACACGATTTTGTAAATCTGCCATATCAGCTATATAAATCGGAAAAGTTCTGGGTTCCGCCGCTCAAGATAGAGGAAAAGAACGCCCTAATTCCAGAAAAGAATCCTGCTTACGATTTTTGCAAAGTAAAATTATGGGTAGCCTATCGCAATGGACGATGTGTTGGACGTATTGGTGGAATTATTATACCACTATGGATCGAAAAAACAGGCGAAAAAATGGGTAGGTTCACTCGCCCGGAATTTATTGATGACATTGAGGTTGCACAAGCTTTGTTTTCAAGGGTAGAAAAATGGATCCGAAGTGAAGGTATGGATGGGATACATGGCCCTCTGGGATTCTCAAACCTGGACCATCAGGGGCTGTTAATTGAAGGACACGACTGGCTTCCATCTGTTGGATCTGATTATCATTTCGCATACTACCACGATATTTATCAAAAGCTTGGCTTTAAAAAAGAAATAGATTGGCTTGAATTCCGTATCACTTTTCCTGCCGAACTGCCGGAAAAATCCTTTAAAGTGGCGGACATGCTCAAAACAAGGTATGGTTTGCGGATTATAAATTTTTCAACAAAGAAAGAACTGGAACCTTATAAAACCAAAGTATTTGAGTTATTTAATAAGGCATTCTGCGAGCTTTTTGGCACATATCCGTTACCGGAAAACCTTTCTAATTTCTATATTCAAAAATACTTCCCCATTTTAAATCCGCGTTACGTTAAAGTGGTGCTTGATACGAATGAAGAAATGGTTGGCTTTATTATAGGGTTACCTTCTCTTTCGGAGGCTATGCAAAAAGCCAATGGAAAACTACTCCCGTTCGGTTGGTGGCATTTGCAAAAAGCGTTGAGCAAACCCAAAGAAATGGATTTACTTCTTACAGGCGTAAAACCGGAATTACAAAAACTTGGAGTGGCTGCACTCTTAATGAACGAAATATGGTCTGCTGCTAATAAAGACGGGGTAAAGTTCGTTGAAACTACTGGCATGCTCGAAAATAACAGCGTTGCTATTCAAATGTGGAAATCATTTGACCACATCCAACACAAAAGAAAACGGTGTTTTAGGAAGATGTTTAATTAGTCGATAGTCCATAGTCCATAGTCCATAGTCGACAGCCCAAAGTAGGTTGTAGTTATTACTCGAACATCTATACATTTGCTGTCGACTATGGGCTATCGACTAGTTCATTTCATCTCCCTCACCTTCACTTCTATATCTTTCGTCCCCTTCATTAAATCGGTAAGTTTGGTCAGATCCGTCTCTCCGGTATGGTAAGGGTAAAATACAGCAGTGTGAACCATTTTGGCTGCATCTGCAGCTTGTTCTGGAGTCATTGTGTAAGGCAGATTTACCGGAAGAAATGCAATATCAATATGTCCCAGGTTTTTCATTTCAGGAACATTCTCCGTATCACCTGCAACATAAACCGTTTTTCCACCGAAGGTTAGAATATAACCGTTTCCTTCTCCCTTAGGATGGAACGGATTTCCATCGGGCCTTTTGTGTTCTATATTGTAGGCAGGAACGGCTTCAATCATAATCCCTTCAACAACCTTCTTATCTCCATTCTTCATAACGATAGCAGGTCCGGAATATTTCCCGCTATTGGCACAGTCCTGTGTATAAATCATTTGAGTAACATTTCCCTTGATTTTTGAGATTGCATCCATATCAAAATGATCGTAATGGCTATGAGTAACCAGTATCAGGTTCGCTTTGGGCAGCGTTGAATAATCCGCCACCTTTGAGAATGGATCGACATAAATGTTCATTTTGCTGAACTCGAAAAGTAAAGATCCATGCCCCAGGAAATGAATCGTCAAATCACCTTGTGATGTTTTATAGGTATCTGTCTTCTGTGCAGAAACGTTACCTGTCAAAGCATTCATAAATAATATAATAATTAAAAAGTTCTTTTTCATGTCTTTACATTTAAAGGTTAGATTTCTAAAATGATAATAAAATTAGTAAATTAAATGTAATCAGCCCCCTGTTAAAAAACAACTAATTATTTATACCGCAAAGTCCTAACAGGGAAGGGAAATTTGTATTTTTGTTTAAACACTATTTTTTGTATGGCAAAAGGGAAAGATGCAAAACCACATATTGGCATTTTTGGTCGTCGGAATAATGGCAAAAGTTCCATCATTAATGTACTTGCCGGGCAGGATGTAGCTATTGTTTCAGACATTGCCGGTACTACCACCGATCCTGTGAAAAAATCAATGGAAGTACCTGGCATCGGACCTATTATTCTGATAGATACCGCTGGCATTGACGATACCGGAGACCTTGGGAAAAAACGGATGGAAAAATCGCTTCAGGTCTTGAAAACGGTTGACGCTGCCATGCTTATCATTACGGATAATATCTTTGGGGCTGAGGAACAAAGCCTCATTGAAGAATTTAATAGCCAGGATTTGCCTTTTCTCATTATTCATAATAAAACGGATCTTCATCCTCTATCTGAGTCCACAAAACAGAAAATTTCACTGATAGCGAACTCCCCCGTGCTTGAATTCAGTGCTTCACATCCGGATGGTCTTGAAAGAGTCGTCAATACATTGCGGGAAATCATTCCTGAATCTGCTTATCAGTCGAGGTCGCTTATTGGTGATCTTGTAAAACATGGTGATACAGTGCTCCTCATTACTCCGATTGATATCGAAGCTCCGGAAGGCAGATTAATCCTTCCGCAAATACAAGTAATCAGGGATATTCTTGATAACGATTGTATAGCCGTGGTAGCTAAAGAACGGGAAATTGACGCTCATATGAAACGGTTACAACCCAGACCTGCACTAGTGATTACTGACAGCCAGGTATTCCCAAAGGCTGATGCAAGTATTCCCAAAGATATTCCATTAACAAGCTTCAGTATCATTCTTGCCAGGCACAAAGGTGATTTTCACAATTACCTGAAAGGCACACCACATCTGAGTAATTTAAAAGATGGAGACCGGGTGTTGATACTTGAGTCCTGCACACACCATGTTTCGTGCGATGATATTGGCAGGGTAAAAATCCCCCGTTGGCTTTCCAATTATTGCGGGAAAAAACTGGAATTTGACGTAGTAGCTGGATTAGGTCAATTACCATACAATATTCATGATTACGCAATGGTAATACAGTGTGGGGGTTGTATGATTACGCGCCGACAGATTACCAACCGCCTAAAGCCTGCTGTAGATGCCGGAATTCCTGTTACCAATTATGGCATGACCATCGCTTGGGTCCATGGCATTTACGAACGAGCTGTGACTCCTTTTACAAAAGTGGAAGCAGGAGTTGATTATTTGTAAAGTCATACAAACAGATTACAAAGATAGTACTAAGTTGTAAGGGATACTAATTAGGCAATTGGCTATAAAAAACAGATGAAGGATCTATTATCAAAGGATTTCTTAGAAAAAGAAGACATCATTGCCCTGTTATCTGCTAATGAGGACGATGCCAGAGAATTGTTTGCCAAAGCAGCAGAGATCAAGGAAAGATATATTGGAAATAAAGTCTATTTCCGTGGGCTAATAGAGTTTTCCAATATTTGCGTAAAAAACTGCTTTTACTGCGGAATACGAGTCGGTAATAAAAATGTCGCCAGATACAATTTGACCAACGATGAAATTCTGGATTGCGCCCGTTTTGCTTACGAAAATCATTATGCATCAATAGTGCTTCAATCGGGCGAGGTTGCCACAGAAACTTTTACTAATAGAATTGAACACCTTCTTAACGAAATAAAACGGTTATCAAATAATACGTTGGGCATTACTCTATCTCTTGGCGAGCAAACCGAGGAAATATACCAACGATGGTTTAATGCTGGTTGCCATCGATATTTATTGAGAATTGAATCAACGAATCAGGAGCTTTTTCATAAAATCCATCCTGACGATGAAAACCACAGCTTTGAGACAAGGCTAAACTGCCTCAAAAGTCTCAGAAAATTAGGATACCAGGTAGGAACGGGTGTTATGATTGGTTTACCGTTTCAGACACTGGATGACCTGGCAAATGATCTACTGTCTCTTCGAGAATTTGATGTGGATATGGTAGGTATGGGTCCGTACATTGAGCATCCGGATACCCCTATGTATCAATATCGTCATCTTTTACTTCCAAAAAACGAAAGATTACAGCTTGGCTTGAAAATGATAGCTATTCTTCGCCTTATGATGAAGGATATAAATATAGCCGCGGCCACAGCACTTCAAGCAATCGATCCGATGGGCCGTGAAAAAGGAATAAAAGCTGGTGCCAACGTTCTCATGCCTAACGTTACACCTGGCCAGTACAGGAATAACTACAAGCTTTATGAAAATAAACCTTGCACTGACGAAAATCCTGATGATTGTACCCAATGCCTGGAGGCCCGTATTAATATGACAGGCAATTCCATTGGCTATAACGAATGGGGCGATTCCAAACACTTCATGAACAAAAAACACTAAAATATTGATTATTGACGACTATCAATTGTCAATTGTTATTTTCAATTTTTTTATTAATTTTCCTCAACATTTACAAATCGCCTTTCTGCAATTCTATCGAACCGCCTTTCAGTTTTCCTTTTAGCAGTGAATTTAGGCTATTAGTCAAAAAAGTAGACTTAAAATAGTTTACATTTTTCCGAAATCCTAA
The DNA here is from genome assembly GCA_036514375.1 of Bacteroidales bacterium. Taxonomy (GTDB): domain Bacteria; phylum Bacteroidota; class Bacteroidia; order Bacteroidales; family JAAUTT01; genus JAAUTT01. Next base: position 6,570 of record DATBXH010000843.1, read on the forward strand.
AAGTCGAAAGTTTAGCTACCCTAAAAGCCATCAAAACTGAAGGTATTGCTAACCTTTAAAATTACTTTTATGTCAATTGAAAACCAACACGGAATTAAGAATGTCAGCGAGGATGAGATCATGGAACACCTGGATCATGTTATTGCCGAAAGTAAGAATAAACCAGGGAGTCTGATTCCATTACTGCAACTCACACAGAAAATGTACGGCTACCTTCCGCAGGCGGCTCTAAAAAAAATAAGCCGGGAGATGCAGATTCCTATGAGTGAGGTAGCAGGAATTGTTGGATTTTATTCATTTTTCTCCACAACACCTAAAGGGAAAAACGTTGTCAGGGTTTGCCAGGGCACGGCATGTTACGTTCGGGGTGGTAATGAGGTTCTCGCTGCAGTGAGAAACGAACTAAAAGTGAATGTTGGAGAAACTACCGAAGACCGAACATTCTCTCTTGAAATTGGACGCTGTTTTGGTGCCTGTGGTCTTGCACCTGTCATTATGATCAACAACGAAGTAGTACAACGTGTGAAACCTTCAAAAATAGGAGAAATCCTAAAACCTTATAAAAAAACATAGGATACTGCTACCATTAATAATACTGATTGTCATCAATATATAATCAATTTTATTTGCGACTATTAGTTACTTTTTGCTATCCTTATCCTATTCCATTTACCAAGCTTTAAAACTACCTAACTTATATGGTTATGACTGTAATTAAAGATATCCCGAGCCTTGAAAAGATCAGGGAAACTTCCCGCAAAGAAAAAGCCAGATTAGGCAACGTATTAAAGGATAAAATCCTGGTATGCATGGGTGGCGGTTGTCTTGCTTCCGGATCACAGAAGATAAAAGAGAATTTTGTGCTAGCCTTACAGAAAGTAGGTTTGGATAAGGCTGTCTCCGTTGTAGGAACTGGTTGCCTTGGACCTTGCGCACATGGTCCCGTCGTAGTCATGGCGCGTGACAAAATCTTCTATCAAAATGTAACTGTTGATGATGTGGAAGATATTATCAACGAGCACGTTAAAAACAATAAAATTGTCGATAGATTGGCTTTTCGCGAAGACTCCGAAAGCAAACCTATTCCCGTTCTCACAGATATTAATTTTTTCAAGCGACAAACCAAAATTGTTCTTCGTAATTGCGGAGAAATTGATCCCTTGAGCATTGATGACTATATAGGTCAAGACGGTTATTTTGCCCTGGCCAAGATGCTTTCCGGAATGAAACCGGAAGACATCATCAAAGAATTGGAGAAATCAGGATTGCGTGGACGCGGTGGAGCAGGTTTTCCAACTTGGATGAAATGGTCGATGGCTTCAAAAAATCCTTCAAATAAAAAATATATTCTCTGCAATGCCGATGAAGGAGACCCAGGTGCTTATATGGACCGGAGTGTCCTGGAAGGTGACCCTCACAGTATCATTGAAGGTATGGCCATTGGGGCATATGCCATTGGTGCTGAAGAAGGTTACATCTATGTCCGTGCGGAATATCCGCTGGCTGTAGAACGTTTACAATATGCCATCGATAAAGCAAAAGAATATGGCTTGCTTGGAACCAATATTCTGGGCTCCGGTTTTTCCTTCAGCCTTGAGATTCGCATGGGTTCAGGT
>DATBXH010000844.1:0-15837 GCA_036514375.1 Bacteroidales bacterium
AAATATAACAGCTGCTTCCTCTACATTTGATTTTGATATATCAAGCAATACGCTTTGGGTAGTTAGTACCTCCGCATCCTGGTTAAGTTATACTACCACCTCCGGAAACGGAAACAGTAATATAGTGTTCACAGCAGAGAAAAATTCATCTACAAACCAACGGTATACGACCATTACTATAACAGGTGCAGGTACGTTTAAAACTATTACGGTAACTCAAGCCGCTGCTGATCCAATATTAGAAGTTCAAACCAATCCGATAAGTCTGGCTTCTTTAGGTGGAAGCACAGCATTCTTCGATATTGTTTCGAATACCGATTGGACCATTAGCTGTTCCGAAACCTGGTTGAACATTAGTCCTAAAACCGGTAACGGAAATAAAAACATTACGGTAACAGCAGCCTCATCCAATACAACTTCTTCCGTCAGAGGAGCTTTATTAACAATATCAGTAGCAGGAATTACCAAAACACTAAACGTAACTCAAGCCGCTGCTGATCCGACATTAGAAGTTCAAACCAATCCGATAAGTCTGGCATCTCCAGGTGGAAGTACAGCATCCTTCAATATTGTTTCAAATACCGATTGGACCATCAGCTGTCCCGAAACCTGGTTGAATATAAGTCCTAAAACCGGTAACGGAAATGGAAACATCACTGTAACAGCTGCCTCGTCCAATACAACTTCCTCCGACAGAGGAGCGACATTAACAATATCAGCAGCAGGAATTACCAAAACACTAAACGTAACTCAAGTATCGAGTGGAGCCACTTTGTCGGTTTCAGCGACCAGTCTGAGCATTGGATCAACAGCTAACAGTACCGCAACATTTGATATTACTTCCAATTCGAGCTGGACAATCAATAGTTCCGAATCGTGGTTAACAGTAAGTCAAACATCCGGATCCAACAATGCTACTATTACTGTTAATGCTGAGTCCAACACAACAAGCAACTCTCGCAGTGCAGTAATCACAGTAAGTATACCTGGTTTATCATCAAAAACCATCACAGTATCTCAGGCTTCGGGTCCAACCGGTATTTCGGAGACTGTAAATGAAAACATAAGGATTTATCCTAATCCGGCTATCAATAAACTTTATGTTGAATCGGAAAATCCATTCAAAGAAGATTACATAGCAATATTTACCACAAGCGGCACATTGGTAGCATCTCAAAAGGCGAACAATAAACTTACTGAGATTGATTTGAGCAAACTGGCTCCGGGAATTTATCTGGTAAAAATTAATGACCGTATTTACAAAATTGTAAAGAAAGAGTAATGTGATTAAAACATTACTTTAAACGCAAGTAACGAAAACATCGTTTACTGCGAATCAAAAAAGCCTTGAGAAATCAAGGCTTTTTTGATATAATCCTGCATATACTTTAAGTTTTCTTCAAACACATTGTTTGTTAACGTTGAGTTTATTCCCTGCGAGGCTGTTCGTGACCACAGCGCATGAGTATCTCGGAAATTAATTAATAATTTCTCCTTTGTTAATGGCCAGCTTTTCACGCCATTTTTGGAGTTCCTCAGGTGTCTGTCTCACCCAGTCTGTTACTTCGCCAACAATTTTTAATGGTGCCTGGGAGCGATATGAGCGTGTCGGATTGCCCGGAAATTTTTTGTCTGTAACATTCGGGTCATTTTCAAAACTCCCGGTAGGTTCAACAATATAAACACGTTCACGTCCATCACCTTTTGCTAATGCAGCAGCAAGTCCCGCCCCATTAACCATGGCAGTGAAATAAATGTGATTCATTTTGAGTTCAGGCGTGTAATTAGAACTGCCCCCTGCTGTCAGTAAATCGCCAACCTTCAAATCTGCTTTGGTCCCATGATAGAAGGGACCTTTGTCAGCAGGTTTACTCTTAAACGAAGTTGATAATTCATAATTCTTTTTTGCATTGTCAGGGTCGCCTAAATCCTCATAGCATTTGCCAATGTTTGCATATAGAGAAGGGAAAGCACTGTTCACAGAGTCGTCATTTATTATTAAAGCAAACTGCAGAGCCGTTTCTATCCATTTTAATTTGTCGGAAACATTTTTTTGATGCCGGGCTACATAATACGCTGCCAAAAATTTCTCAAGATCGTTTGTGGCTTCGTTCCAGGCTTGAAGAAATAGTCTGCCTGCTTCTTCAGGTTTGCCTTTTTCTTCTATGCCCATGCCCTGAAGGCAGAGTTTCACAATAGGGTTGTTGGGATTGAATTCCATTTTCCAAATAATTTTGTCTGTTAAACATTGTAAAATCAATTTAGTTGCTTCTCCTCACACCAATGAAGCGTTATTTTACAATGATCGTCTTTTATGTGTTGTTATTTTTTATTGAAATATCAATCATCATCTTCATCTTCCTCAAACGAAACGTCAAAACCCAGACTTTTCATGTATTCAGCCTTATAATAATCAGCCAGCGTGAATTCGCGCAATTTATTATATACATGCGTAAGATTCAGGTAAACAATGGTCAGCGATTTTTTATCCGTACAACTGTCAATGGCCTTTTTTAGCATTTCAATCCCTGCCTTGTAATCGCCCTCCTGGTTAATCGTGATAGCTGCAATGTTGTTATAAGCATCCGTGAAATCGGGTTTTATTTTCACCGCCTCAAAATAATGATGCATCGCACGATAACCATCATCCGTATGCTGATAGCAGAGACCCAAACCGTAATGAGCATCGGCTGACTGCGGATCTTTTTCCAGCAACTTTCTAAACCAGCTAAACGCCTCCGTATAATTCTTCATATTAAAATAACATCCACCAATATTTTCAGTAAGTGTTCCATCCTCGTCGTCGGCATTTAATGTCAACGAAGTTTGAAAACATTCAAGCGCCTTCTCATGTTCTTTCTTATTATAATAACACACACCCTTGTAGTGGTACATGCTTTCTTTCATATACTCAAAGCATTCGTTATCAAAATAATCGTAAACAGCGATGGCAGCATCATAATCAAATTGATTTTCGTACAATTCAGCCAATTCGAGAATGGGCTCCTGCTCTGTAGGATAATCAGCAATGACTTTGCGATAATATTCAATCGCCTTGGTAGTTTCCTTCTTTTGGGCATACATACGCCCTAAAATAAGATAACAATCTAATGCATAGATTTTATCTACATCCAAAGCTATCAGCTCAAATGCAAGACCAATTACCTCATCTTCTTTTCCTTTTATCTGCGAAAGTATTAGTATTTGCTGTTTGAGTTGAAGCTCATCTTCGGGATGCTCATACAATGCATTACGCAAATTAGCAATACTCCTCTCAATGTAGGTTGCAGCCGGTTCATCGGCGACTGATTTAAGGTAGGGTAGATAATTCATACGTCATAATTTTATTGGTTCATCTGACATTGTTTTATTCGGAAGGTTGGAACACTATCTTTTACTTTTATAATATATATAAAATCTTACAATTGATTTTGAAATATATTTCCCAGGCGTAAACAAAATACTCAAAATTACTAGGAATCTATTAACCCAGATTCAGCAATAGAAAAAATAATTGCAGAACGATTAAGAAATTTGAGTCTTTTTCAGGAAACCATTGAATAATACTACTAATCGACCCTCATCAAAGCAACAAAATATTCGATATATATTTGATTGGTCTCATTTATATTAATCCTGACAGTATCATTTGATAGCATCAAAGACAGGGTTTTATTTCGGAATCCTTTGAGTTGTGCAACAGTGAACAATGTTAGCGGTAGCGATTTTGTCAGTTGAATGAATGTCTGAATTCCAAAGGCGAAACATTGGTTTTCTTCTTAAAAAAACGGCTGAAGCTTTGAGAATGTTCAAATCCCAATTCGTAGGCAATTTCACTAATTGAAAGATGGGTGGTGGATAGTTTTTCTTTTGCCTTTTCAATCAGTTTTTCGTGGATATGCTGCTGCGTGTTCATTCCGGTTAGCGATTTTAGCAATGAACCTAAATATCCGGCCGAAATATTAAGTTGCTCTGAAACATATTGCACCGTAGGCAATCCAACTTCTATCAGATTATTGCTGCTGAAATATTCGCCAAGCAAGGTTTCCATCTGCTCCAACAGTTGGTGGCCCGACTTTTTACGCGTAATAAACTGACGATGATAAAAACGCTCTGCATAATTGAGCAAAGTTTCAATCTGCGATATGATAATGTTTTGGCTGAACTTATCAATGTTGTATTGGTATTCCTGCCTGATATTATAAACGATAGTATCAAGTGCCTTTTCTTCCCTATCTGAAAGAAACAAAGCTTCTGTTATTGCATAACCGAAAAATTCATATTGTTTTATGTTTTTGGCCAACGATGTATTCCAAATAAAATCCGGATGAATGAGCAGCATCCACCCGGAACGTTTGTTAGCCGGAGAATTTTCTTTCTCAATTTTCAATAGCTGATGTGGTGCCATAAACGACATCACACCTCCGTCATGATCGTAAGTTTGCTGTCCGTATTTCAGTTTACCAATCAATCCTTTTTTTACAGAAATCAAATAAAAATCAAACAACAAACCTCCGCTTTCATCAGTATCAGAAGCTTGCATGGCTGCATAATCAATCACACTGATAAGTGGATGTTCCGGTGGCGGCAGGTTCCGAAGTTTATGAAACTGACTGATGCTTTTTATATGCAAAGGCATTTTGCTTTTCATCATTTCAAATTTACAAATTGTAATCATATTGAATAAATTTTCCCACAGATAGTACCGTTTTTTAATCAGTGCCGATCCGTGAGAAATTTAATGCATACGCTTAGAAATAATTTTCGTCCATATCTTGCAATAAATTCATTTCTGTGGGTTGCCAACCTAATTGCTGTTGGGTTTGCAAAGCTGTTGCAGGGCTATCAAAGCCAATAAATCCGCCCATCCATTCAAAATGTCGGATAAGATTTTCATTGCTTACCGAAACAACCGGAAGGTTGAGTCTTTTGCCAATCAGTTCAGCAATGTTTTTCACCGGAATACCTTTATCTCCGATGGCATTGTATAAGGCTCCCTGCTGTGATTTTTCCAGCGCTAAACGAAACAACTTTGCTGCATCTAAACGGTGTACAGCAGGCCATCGGTTGCTGCCGTCCAAAGGATAAGCTGATACACTATTTTTCCGCGCTTGCCCAATAATAAAAGGTACAAAACCTTTATCTCCCTTGCCATGTACCGACGGTGGCAACCGCACTACCGATGCATTGATGCCTTTAGTAGCTAATGCCAGGGCAGCAGCTTCGGAACCACGAGGACCGTGTTGACTGATGCTTGCTTCGGTAATAAACTCGCCGGTCTTTGGAAGTCCCAAAACACCTGCAGTCACAACCAAGGGCTTATTTGTTCCTTTTAATGCTTCGCCCAGGGCATTGATAGCTGCTGTGTCGACATCATTTGCTTTTGCATATTGTGTAAAGTCATGGATAAATGCAGTGTGGATAACGCCATCTGACTGTGATGCTCCTTGCTTCAATATTTCCAGATCTTCAAGACTTCCCATGATTACCTCTGCACCCATATCGCTTATTGCGTTAGCTGATGCTTCCCTGCGGGCTAAACCAATTACCTGATGCCCTGCAGTTATTAACTCTTTAACTACAGCAGTGCCTATAAAGCCCGATGCTCCTGTTACAAATACTTTCATACTTTCAAACTTTAAATTTATACTTCAAATTTCAGGATTTATTGAAGTTCAGAAATAACCAAATCAACTTAAGTTGTAACCAAAACCAAAAAGAATTCGTGTTTTGTTCCATGTCCGCTAACGTTGTTAGCGATAGTTGTTCTCATTAATTATTTTTCGGTCAAATAACTTTGGATAATAAGTAACGAGTCCCAGTTCATCGAATTCTATTTCTGCTTCAAAGTCGTTAGGAACATTCTCGAAGCGATATAGGTTGTTTGAAAGCTTACTGTACTTTTGGTAGACAGGTTTTATGTTTCCCCTTAATATATCGATATAAATTACTTTTATTTGATATTCGGCCATTTTGTCAAACGATAACCTCTTAATGGGCAATGTATTTGAAAAAGGAGTAAGAGATATATCTATATCCTTACATTCACTGAGAGATTCATCTAAATTTCCGTTGATAGTCCATTCGTTTGAATTTTGTCTTGTTAACTGAATTATCCTTTCGGTGCTTTTGTATCTATAATTAGCAGTCGCAGATTGTGTTTCAAACAGATGATTCGTTTTAACTTCATACTCAATATAAAAAGGACTTTCATCCGTATATCCGATAATTACCGATTTGGCTCTTAATCCCTCATCTGTGAAGGATACTATGCAATTTTCGAGAGAATTATAAAATATTCCTTTCCAAACTATATTCTTTTCCATATGATGTCCGCCTCCCTGGAATTTAATTATCGCTGACGGTGGGTGTATATGCCGTAAAGGTCACGATAGCTATCATGGATCATGGGTATTTTCCAATCAACCAATAAAAACCTTGCCAACGGACGATGCACTTTGCATACCACTTAAATCCCAATGTTTTATAATCGCGTGTTAGCTATTGTGATATTATTCCTTTACGAATAGTTTGAGCTTTTATTTCTTCCTGATAAAACTATAGAAATCAAAGATTACATCTCTTGTTTCAATGTCAACCCAAAATGGATTTAATTCTTTTTTCAAATTTTGGGTTACGCTGGTCTTGAATTTATTGTTATATATCTTAACAGCGGACCAGGTATCCAGATAATCTAAAAGGGCACTTAAGCTCCATTTTTGCACCAAGTTTAATTTGGGAGAAATAACTTCCTGAAAAGGGAATTTAACTGATTTAAACCCTGACATTATTAACCTATTTCCGTCTGACCAATATTCGTCTACAACAGACAATAGATGCTCGTTTATAATTTTGTCTATTTCATTGTTTATTGAAAAGAAACCATATCCAAAACATGCAAGAATTCCATTTGGTTTTAAGACTCTGTCGGCCTCTGTAAAAAACTTTTCTAAATCGAACCAATGCAGGGCTTGAGCAACGCAAATGATGTCAAAAAAACTATTACCAAAAGAAGTCCTTTCCGAAGGCTCAACTAAGTATTGGATCTTTTTGTGAATAAACCCATTTCTGATTTGGTTTTCGCTAATGTCAGTTGCATATATTTCATCAAAGAAATTTACTAAATCAATTGAAACCTGACCATTGCCACAACCACAATCCCAAAGTTTTTCTTTTATCTCTTTTAGCGATAATAAATGATTATAAAATTCCATTGGATATCTGGGTCGGAATTGGGCATATTGGTCAGATTTATTGTCAAAACTTTTAATATTTTCATTCATCATCATTGATCCTTATTGATGTGTAACTGCAAAATATTTTTTAATAATTGACTTAACACAAGTACAATATAGTTGTTCAAATTTTAAATCTAATGAAGGAATACTTGATTAGATTTTATTCACTTTGATCAGCTTGAAACTGCTTTTAAATTACTTAAATATCATAATGCAGCGTCGTTTGTCAGCTAATGCTTGCATATGTTTTATTGAGGATTTCAAGGCTATTCCTTATCAAACTACACAAATCTTGATTAAAGGTAATGCTCTTAAAACATCACTTCCATCTCAATAAAATTTATACGATGTTACCTGCTGGTTTTCTTTTCTATCAAGCTAGTTTCACTGACTGGTCGAGCAATTCAATATTAAAATTAATCTTAGCATTTAACGCTTTAAATACCTTAATAATTGTCTCAAATCTTGCATCAGTCAAGCTGTTTTCAAGTTTTGAAATTTGTGATTTTTTAACCCCGACAAGCTCTCCGAGCTCTTCTTGTGTCAAGTGACGTTCTTTACGCGCTTGTTTAATTGCTTCGCCAAGCAGGTCGAGTCGTAGCTCAGCCTCAAATGCTTCTCGTTTTGGTGTTCCAAGTTTACCAATATGTTTGTCGGTAATTTCGTCTAAACTGTATGTTTTTAGCTCTTTTTTCATTTTCATTTTTTCTTAATCTTTTGTTCAAAATAGAGTTTTCTTAATCTTTCCGCCTTGTCAAGGTCTGCTTTTGGCGTTTTATCAGTTTTCTTGATAAGTCCATGTGTTGAGATCACAACTGTATCAATATTTTCGGTTCTGTCCCAAAATGCAAAAAGCCTATAATGTATCTTATTAAATAAAGTCCTAAACTCCCATATCTCATCGGTCAGCTTTTTGAAAAGCTCTTTGTCGTTCGAGACTTGAGCCTTACGAATGTTGTAAATTATTTTCTCTCTCGCTTTTTCGTCAAGGCTGTCAAGAAATACTTTAGCCTCTTCTAAAAACCTGACTTTGAATTTTTCTGTCACTCGTTAAATCTTTCTGCAAAGATAAATGTTTCTTTATTAGGAAACAATTTTCACTCGGAGCTATTCTCTAAACTTGCATATAAACGCTGAGTATCGAGTAGGTTGGGGAAATCGTTTCGCTGGGAAACTATTAATAGCACCATAGCTTAAATCAGTTCAATGAACGTTTAACAACAGAATCATCGTTTTCCAGTCGCACTTTATATTGCATGTTGGCTGCCGGCATTATTAGCTATAGAATCGAAATAATTTTGCCTGTTGAATGTGTATGTAACAATGTTTATAACATGATCATGATTGTTTTTATAAAACTTAGTATCAAGAACAAATCCAAATTTGACTAATAAGGCAACGGAACTTTTATTATTTGCAGAAGGGAAAGCAGTAACAATTTTAATATTCATTTTTTCAAAACCGAATTGTAAAATATGTCTCATGGATTCTGTCATGATACCATTACCGTGATATTCGGGTAATAATTCATATCCTATTTCTGCTATTTCATCGTTCACGTCAAAATTCCAAAAGCAAATCGTCCCAATAATAGTATCAGTCTCTTTTAAACAAATGCCCCATTGGATACATTCACTATTATTTATCAAATTGGTGATTTTAGTTATATGCTCTTTTGCTTCTTCAATGCTGGGTGAAATATTCCTTCCGGTTAGTTCATTTACTTTTAAGTTGGAACGCAGTTTGTAAATTTGTACTACATCCTGTATTCCTAATTGTCTTAATACTAATCTTTCCGTGATAATTACCGGGAATTTATGAAAATCTAAGGTTAACATATTCGCCTGATTCTATCATAAAACAATTCTTCTCAAATCATAAGAAAAATAGTCAAACAACCTTCATAATCTTTTGTTAATTCATTTATCCGCTATTTCTTACGAACAAACAAACGTCGTTTATTCCCTCTGGTTATGAGCGGGTTCCGGACAACAGGTGCAAGTGTTCCCATTCAGTTCATTTAATCGATTTTCCGCTTATTACCAAATCGCTGATAACTGCATTCCCATCGATTACCTTTACAATTACAAAACTTACTTTCGTTGAGCTCCATAAAGCATCATGATAAAGGCGCTCTATTTTGGGAGCCGTTGATTCCTCCAGGTAGTAACGTTCAAACGGGTAATCGATCAACAAAGTGCTATCGTTGAAATAACCAGCCTTAGCTTTTATGAAATCAACGTTAGCCTGTGGTTTTTCTTTTACAATATCCTTAATCTTAACAAATCCGTTGGCGCTGTCGGTGCTTGTAAGTACATAAATATCTTCGTTATATTTCAATGTATCTTTACGGTTTACTTTAAATCTGTTCTCTTTAATCCTGATAATAATGTATTTTCCACGGAATGGATCGGATGGATCAATCGGCGCAATTTGAAATTTATACGGTTTCCCTTTTGACAGGATGTTTTCGTAATTAAAAATCATTTTTGCAGGAACAACCAGTTGAATCATTGCAACGACAACAAACGCAATGATTACGATATTTTTAGTTTTCATTTCTTCTTCTGTTTTTTAGCATTCGATAATTAGTTAGAAAAAAGCCTGCTCCGACTGCCACAAATAAGAATCCCCTGGCAAGGAAACTGAAATTAGTATCAAAAAACCGACAAGTAATGAGTATGGCAACGATAAGTATACCGAAATTTACAATGCCTAAACGATTATTTCTTAAACCATTTATGATGGTAGTAACTCCCAGATACAGAATTGCAGCGTTAATGCATACCATTGCTAAAGTTGGCACAAACCTGGTAAGAACATATACCAAAATAAAAAACAGGAAAGTAAATTCAACCGGATTTATTTTTTTCAAACCATAGCTCCTATATTTCCTGTATAGAAACCAAATTGCAATCAGAGCGGTTATAATTAGAGGTATCATCTCCCGGGCGGTAAACAATTGGTCGATATCATGATGTTTATTAAATAAATGTTCCCAAATCCAATGGAAACTAACGATGAATAAGAGTACCATTGTTCCTGAAAATCCAATAAGCTCAAATGCCTTATCCTGCAGTTTAATCTTTTGAAAATACGGAATCGTATCCATCATCAGAAGAATACCAAAAACATTGAAATAGGCGATGTACATGAGCTCCGCGCTTTTATTTGCAAATGTTCCCAAAGAAATAATTACGGATAATGTAATGATTATATGATGAAATCTCACGAAATTACCACCAGGAGACTTCCTCATTATTTTTAAATAATGCGGAACAACCAATAATAAAAGTAACCAATACAGATATGGTTCGGAATATGGAAATGAGAAGAATCCGCTTTCGCATGCGTAATAGGTAATTCCGGCTATAAAAAGAATAGATGTAAACGAGGAATTCATCAGGTATATAACGGGTAAACATAAACACATCCATACTGACAGAAACGTACTCAAATTGCCTGATATATGATAAATCTGGCTTACAAGGGAGATACAGGCTCCTACCGAAAGAAAAAGAAATGTAGAGGTACTTTCCCGCCAGGCCATACTATCGCTCTTCTTTGCAAGGGTATATCCACATAAAACTTGAGCAACGATCAACGGAAGAAAAGCAAAGACTACTTTCATATTCCTGGGAAAATCGTCCCAGTTATGGGCTATAATCAGAATAATGCCGATACCAACCAGCAAAGCACCCAGTACTCCAAAAATCAGAAAGAGTTTATTCGGACCCTGCTTCTTTTTATGTTGGTAATAATCAGTAATCCTGTCGGCAATCTCCTGCGAGATAATATTCTCCTTAACCAATTCAGGTAAATACTTTATCATAGTATGCGTTTTTTCAATGGCTGCCGGCATGGTATATTTTCCACGATGCAATTCATGATGATTAAATATGCAACCAACGTTACATATAAGACCAGAAGAGGATTCCGAAGAGAAATCCTATCAACCGACATAAACCTAAAAGAGATGTAATACCCTAGAAACTGGCACTGCCTCCTTTATTGGTTTTATATGATGTTGTGCGCCGTTTTGGTTGTCAAGATTAGACCAATTTAGTTAGTTGTCAAACCATAATTAAGCTGTCAATTAGAGTTAAGAATGGCTTTATTTATCTATTTTGACATTTCTCTATCAAACACCCAGACATTGTGGTGATTCTGCGGGTTACCAGTATATACTTCATCTGCAATAAATTCATTTTGGTTATCTCCAAATCTGTAACTAACAACGTTTAAGAAATTTTTTCTCCATAGCGTCGCTAGTAAGCTATTTTCTCTCCATTCCAATTTCCCGTTAAATAGCAATTTTACTTTCCTTGTTTTCCCATCTGCTGTCATCTTAAAACTTATTTTCCTTTTCTTTTCTCCAAAAATGTGATATCTAGTGAGCTTCAATTTATCTCCGTCTTGCTTTATCACAAACACACTACTTGTTAATCCATCCGGTTTATGCTCTAACTTACTTTTTTCCAAATTTAATATCCAAGTTCCAGTAAAGTTATTTTTTTGAGCATCAATTTGTATTTGATAAATAAATAATCCCAATACTAGCATCAAAATTTTCATTTTATTCTCCATCAGTTAAAAGTTAGTTCTACAAAAAATTGTCTTAAAATGGCGTACAAACATATCCATTACACCAATTCTCGTTATCATCATTATAGCACAATCGGTTTCCCTCCTGCAAGGCCTAAAAGAATTGGAAAATATACAAAGCGTTTATTCTAATTCCCGCATCATCATGGTCATCGTTCATATTCACCCGTTTACCTTCCTAAATGTACAAAAAAGACAGTTACTGTTGTCATTATCAAACCGTTTTTTATAACACTCTCCTTTTTTTGGAATTTTTCTTCTTTCATTTGCTCCAAACGGACGTCGATTTACTCCAAATCTTCCTTCATTTGCTCCAAACTAACGTTAGTTTGCTCCAAATCTTCCTTCATCTACTCCAAATGGAGATTGATTTGCTCTGCTTTTGAGGGTCTATTTACTTATTTTATTGCCATTCGATTGATTTTAATCCATCCAACTAGTTCGAACTCCTATCCAGCTAGTTGGAAGTTCCATCCAACTGGTTCGAACTCCTGCTTTAAAAGATAGAATTTTCATCAGGCAAGAGGAAACTTTCGCTGAGTTAATTGTAGCTTTCAATGGTAGCTCAACAATCCTTCACGAACCAAACTGAACCACATGGTTGCTCAGAGCAATACTCAGCTTATAATTTTTAATGAAAAGGGCTATATCTTCCGGTGTAAAATATAAGTGTAGTTTAGTAAGGATTTCCCCGGTAAGCGAAAAATAAGCTAAAAAGTACCTGGCGAAACCAGAAACATTCGCCTGGCAGCTTCAAATATCAAGCCGGGTAAGGATTACTGGCATTCTTTGGACAATTTCAAAACTTTGTTTGAGCGAAGTGCTGGTTATATTCCGTGAATTATGATTTCTGTAAAAATGAAATTCTTACTGCTTACCCAGTTCTACACCCTTATGGGTAGGTTTTACCTGTATGATAGAGCCATCCGGGTTGAATTCCAATTTATCAATACATACTTCACGATTGTAACCTGCAGCTCGGCCCATTTTAATTCCGTTGGGATAATCGAAACGGTGGTAAACGATATACCATTCGTCCTTCCCCTGAATTTGTAAAACGGAGTTATGTCCGGTACCATAGATGCCTTGCGTTGTATCTTTTGCTATCACCAGATTATGCTCCGGAGCCTCAATAGGGCCAAGCGGTGAAGCCGATGTACCGTATCGTACCCTGTAATCAACGCTGCGGGTATCATTTTCGGACCACAGGAAGTAATAGATCCCTTTCCGGTAAAACACGTAGGTGCCTTCCCGGAAGGTGCTGCCTGGTTTCAGGATGGTTAATGTTTCTTTTTTAATCGAAGTCATATCGTCGTTCAATTCGGCTGCTGCCATGAAGCCATTACCCCAGTATAAATAGCTCTTCCCGGTTTTGGGATCGGTAAACACATCCGGGTCGATGACCTGTCCCCGTTTGATTCCTTCAGGGCGACTGTCAATCAATGGTTTTCCGAGATCAACAAAAGGCCCGGCGGGATTATCCGATACAGCCACCCCGATTTTTTGTGCCGCAGTGAAATAGAAAAAATATTTGTATTGTCCGTTTATTTTCTTTTCCTCGATGCAGGGAGCCCATGCATTACGGTCGGCCCAGGTAACATCCTTCCCCAGTTGTAAAATAATGCCTTCGTCTTTCCAATCCTTCAGGTTGTCGGACGAAAACGTTTTGAAATAGGTTCCTGCCCAACCCGTGAAACCATCGCTGGTAGGATAGATGTAATATTTCCCTGTTTTATTCGAATACAATATCTCCGGATCGGCATAGTACCCCTCCAATACAGGGTTATTGTTTATCTCCGGAAATCCGGCAGGTACACCCCACTTCTTCAGGAGTGCTTTTAGTTCGTTGCGGGTGATGGACATGACCGTGCCATGACGGGCATGAAAGTCCAATTTAACCTCATTATCGATAATGGTGAAGTTTTGGAGGTCTGTACTCCTTGTAAACTGAAAACTGTGTGCTTTAAACAAATCGTACATCATGATGTACGTATCGGAATTATTCAGCTTAAACACGCACGACCCCTCTACGTCTTCCTTGGTGGGTTGCAGGTAACGATCGTTTTCAGTCCATTCCCCCGATGTCAGTGAGGTAGTGGTCGCTTCTTTGATACCAAATCCGTCGCTTCCTGCTGTTTTTCGGAACAGATAGTACAGACTGTCCTTTTTAATAATATCCGCATCGATACTGAAATTGCCTGATTTTGGAATGAACAGGGATTCTGGTTCTCCTTCGAGATCAGTAAAGTCAGTATTTGCATAAGCATAGTAAATAATGTCGGGATTATTGCCCTGTTTCATTGACCAGTAAACCATATATTTCCCGGCCTGGGCATCGTAAATGGTCTGAGGAGCCCAAACCCGCTTTAAATCCTGATAGCCTTTATACTTCTCCTGTATGTTTACGACACTTGAAGTCCAGTTGATCAGGTCGGTCGATTTCAGTAGCACCATGGCTCTGTTCGAATCCCAGCCTTTGGACGATACCATGTCGGTAGCCACCATGTAGAATGTTTTTCCGTCCTCGCAGCGAAGAATATGCGGATCGCGCACCCCACCGGACGAACTGATGACTTTGGAGTCGAGGACGGGTTGATTATTATTTAATGCATAATAACTGTACCCGTCGGTACTTACGGCAAAGCGGATGGCTTCTTCCGATACTCTGTTTCCCGTAAAATAAACGAAAAGGTAAGCCACTTTATCCTTCTCGGCCAGGACAGGCGGTTTTTGAGCTATTGTCCTGATGGTAAAAGTTAGCAGAAGAAGGCAGGTAAGCGATGTGAGGTATGTAAGTTTGTTCATTTTATAGAGATGTTATTTCGTTTTCTGCTGTGTTTCCTGTTTTATACGAATCAGTGTGAAAGAATAGGCCGGAAGCGAAACAGCAAAATGATCGTTTACTGTAATTGTAGTTGTCACAGGAGTGACTTTTCTATCGGCAGGATTACCGGTTAACACCGTTTGACCGGCTTTAGGATTGATTGTTCCTATACCTTCAAGATTTAGATTGGAATTAACCGCGACAGGAAGCAGGTTGGCAAGTTTTACAATGAGGTCGCCTGTTTTGCTGTCGCGAACAATTGATGCTGCCACCCGTTTGAGAACTGTTTCCTTGTTATCGGACAGCGATATGCTGCTTTCGATGTACTGATCGCCGGCATTTTGCCCATACAGTTGCTGTACATAGTAATTGACGCTCGGTTTGACTTCGGTGTTATCAAAGAAAATGAGATCTGTGCGCCATTGAGTAAAATGTTCTTTGGCCAGTAACGGAGCATAGGAGGCCATCCTTACTACATCGCCGTTACGTTCAATGGATGTAAGGTAGAGCGCTTCGGAAAGGGCATTGTATAAAGTGTTTCCCCACGAAGCATATTCGCCCAGGTATACCTTTGGCTTGGAGCGATCGTACTTGTCGTAAAAGTTTTGATTATTGATAAACCAGCCCGGGTTTTGGTAATAGTGTTCGTCAACCATGGGGACGCCAAGCCGGGTCGCAATCTTCCATCCTTCCACATAATCGGTTCCCTCGGAGGCCGGGCCAACGGTCCCAATCACGGTAATTTCCGGATGTTTTTCTTTCATGGCGTTATAGATTTTGGTAAAGCGTTCTTCAAAGATATCGGTGATAAGATCTTCATTACCGATACCAATATACTTAAGGTTGAAAGGTTTCGGATGTCCCGCTTCGGCACGCTTCTTCCCCCAGGTAGTATTTACATCTCCATTGCAGTATTCGATCAGGTCGAGGATATCCTGGACGTAATTATCCATGTCGCACATCGGGATGCCTCCCTGCTGACCGGCGCCTCCTGTTGCCGAGTTCTGGCAGGGAACACCTGCGGCAATAACCGGCAATGGTTCGGCTCCAATATCCTCACAAAACTGTAAATACTCAAAATATCCCAATCCGGCAGATTGATGATAGCCCCAAAGATTACGCTGAGGTTTGCGGGCCTCCAATGGTCCGATGGTATTTTTCCACCTGTAG
>DATBXH010000845.1:0-6662 GCA_036514375.1 Bacteroidales bacterium
AACGGGCCTTTAAACAGGTCGGGCTGTCCATTTTTATTAAGGACACGGTCAAAATTTTTTCCATCCTTACTTTTGGCGAGGCATATACGATCCCAATCTCCGTAAAACATATAATAAATCCCTTTTTCTTTAAACACAAAAGGAGCCTGGAGCCCATTTAATGATTCCCCATATTTTGAATCGGACATCATGGCGATACCTATTGGTTTCCAATTAGTATCTGTCAGTTTTTCCCCTTCCCATCTGTAAAATAGCCTTTCATGTCCGCCACAATTGACGTTGCGAATGCAAGACCATAGTTGCCATGTACCATCTGAGGCCTGCCATATACCGAAATCAACAGGCTCTTGCTTTAGGCTATTGTACTTTTCTATCACAGGTGTGGACGCAATACGCCACCAATTGCCATCAAATTGCGGCTGTAATATCTTTGCTTTTTGTGCTTTGATTAAGTTGACATTGGTAAGGATGCTAAATAAAAGGAATAATAATGTTCCCTGAATAATGAAGTTCGTAGTTTTATGCATGTTTACGGTTATTAATAACAAGTATAATTAATTTATATCCCTATTTTGTGTCGTTAATAATTTTTGGTTGGCACTTCCATACCATGATCATTTTACCAAGATTAAAGGTATAGGTGATATAAGGTTTTTTGTTTTGTCCGGATACAGTAAACCAAAAAGAATTTGGGCTTATATCTTTGGAGATAATCCCCGGCTGATAACCACCCTGCCATTCCTTTCTTCCAGGTTGGTTCATCCATGAGGTCCAACTACCGGCGTAAGTCCAAGGCCCCCATGGATTAGGAGCATCGAATAAATCTTTATCTGTCATGAACAGAAAGCGGTTAATACCTGGGTGGTAAATGGCTGAACCCTGTCCCATAGTTATAAGTCCTTTTAAAGGTGAGGCTTCTTCCTGCTTTTTTGACCATATTGGTTGAGCCATTTCGTCTAATCCTCTAAAATACTCATAGGCTTCATATTTTGTGAAGCTATCTTTCTTTACGCGGGTCAGATAGACACCTAAAGACATCCAGTGCCACTCTTTTCCTATTCCGAGGGCATAAACGTATTCATCGTTATTCAGATTGTACTCTTTACCCATGTTGATAAAAAACATGCATCGAAAGGGCGAATTATTAGCCTTTGTCCAAGGTGAAGCATTATCCGAGCACTTCTTCCTTTCATCGAAATAGCCAATACGTTTCCATGTAGCGCCAAAGTCAGATGAACGGGACAGATAGCCGATTCGTGCATCGCCCAGGGGGGAGTGGAACTGACCGTAGAGGCAGGAATCAAAATAGATAAAGCTCGAAGGTTTATCATTTTTTTCAAGAGGAGGAGTAAGGTCTCCCCTGTACATTGTTTTTGCAGAAATATAAGGAAAATCGCCTGTTAACCGTACCACACCGCAATCAACCCACGGAACAGGTTCCTTATCTATAAGCGGGCCTTTACCATCGCCCCAACCGGAATAAACATTATCATCACCAGCCCAAGTTGAAAACCACAAATCGCCGTCAGTTGGAATAGGTTCAATTGGCAAACCTTCAACAAAAACACTATCTATAATTGGACTGTGACTTGCTGCTGGAAATAATATTATAGGAGAATCCGGTGCCTGTATGTTTGCGGCATCAATAGGAGTCTTTGAATCTATCTGTGCTGTATCGAAAACCCAAAAAAAACCAGAAATGCCTTCAATTTTTTGTTTAGCCTGAGTGCGGGACCAAGCTACGTAAAGGGAATCTTTACTGCTATTATCAATAAATCGATAAAGTGCCAATTGTTTATTTAATCGTATTTCTGTGTCGAACGTTGAATTGAGGAGAAATTCATTTATCGAAGGGAATTTCTTCAGAATTTTATGCAATTCTTTAGGTAATTTTTGATATGAAAAACAATTTGTTACATAAAATAAGAAGATAGAAATGATTAGTAATATTTTTCTCGACATATTCAGCTTTTGTTTAGGATGTAACAATAATGATTTCTAATGATTGCAAAATCTTATAATCAATGAAATAATTCAGAAATATTTAAACGTTTAAGCAAAAATAAAAAAATATTTATATGTTTTTATACATAGAATCAAAAAATATTCATTTGTCCTAATTAGCATGATTCTCTTACAATTAGCTTACCATCAATTATATTGTGGTATTTCCAACTTAATGTATCCCCGGAAAATATGTCAATTAATATAGATACTGCTGTTTTTGCCATTTCGGTAATAGGCTGCTCATAACATGTAATTCCTGGTTTGTAAATCTCGAATATTTCAGGATTGTCATAGGAGACAATAGGAATATCTGCCGGTATGCTGATATCTAATTCCTTACAAATTCTTAGCCCTTCTATCCCAAGCATATTTTGTCCGAAATAAATTACTCTTGTACTTGATTTTAGCAGTAATTTCATTAAAGTTCTAAGTTCTTTGCGCCAGTTATTACTATAGGAAACTTTGAAAACGGAATAGGAAATGTGGTCCCTGGTATTCTGTTTTAGACAATCCAGAAAGCCATTTTCTCTTTCCTTAAAATTAGATAATCCACTATCGTTCGTTATAAAAGAAATTTCTTTATAACCCTTTTGTACCAAGAATTCAGTAACCGCTAAACTTCCCTGATAGTTATTGTTTCCTACGTAAGGGACTTTTATATCTGGAATAAAACGGTCGATGGTGATGATGGGAATATTTCTTGCTTTCCAACTTGAAAGTATATCGCCAGAGCCCACTACAGGAACAACGATCAATCCGTCTACCTGACGGGATATTAATGTTTCTCCAACTTTAATGAATTTACTAAGTTGCTCTTCACTACTCCCAAACATTACTTCATAGCCTGCCTTTTCGGCTTCAACTTCAATAATCCTAACAATAATGCTATAAAAAGGATTGGATATATCAGCAATAATAAGTCCAATTATCCCGGATTTACCTGTACGGAGAGCTTGTGCCACAACATTCGGTTTATAACCTAATTGTTTGGCAGACTCATTAACTCTTTCAGCTAATTCTTTGCTAATCCTGTTTTCTTTCCATTTATCCGTTAGAACAAGCGAAACTAGAGCAACGGATACATTCAGATGCCTGGCGATATCGGTGATTGTAACTTTTGATTTGATCATTTATATGTAATTTCCTAATCATAAAGATTTAAGTCTACCTGCAGGTTATTTTATCTCCTTTATAAAAAGATTTTTTGTATATATTATTCATGCCTGAATTGAGCAATATTTCTTCATTACTGCAAAACTCGCGGAACTCTTCAAGGCATGGGTGATTTTTGTAAGGTACAAATCCCCATTTGTCAAAATTTGCCCAAGTAAGCATATAAGCTATGTGAATCCCTTTGTTCTGTAACGTTTTCTTGTAGAGACTATTTTGCCACCAGCCTTTTTCTTCTCTGTTTTTATTTCCAAATTCTGTCCAGGCAGCAACTTTGTTTTTCTTTTTAGCAATGGAAGAAATTAAGCGCAAATTTTTTTGTGCAGCAGTGTTATCATTAGGGTAAGGCCCCCAGTAAAAGTCAATACCAATTATGTCCACATAGTCATCGCCAGGGTATCGCTCAAAATATTTTTCTTCAGATCTGGTTCGATCAGGAGAGAATGCCCATATTACCTGATGTATATTCAAAGTATCCCTCATCTCACGAACAACAGTCCGATATGCTTTTTTTATTTCATCTGGAGTACAATACTTAGCGCCCCACCAGAACCAACTTCCGCTTAGTTCATGAAAAGGCCGAATGATAACAGGAATGGGAGTACTGTCCGGCGATTTTAGACTTTTAATAAAATCTCCTATTTCTGTTAATATTTTTTTAAAATATGGATATTTTTCATTACCAGGTAAAATGCTATATACAGCACGTGTTTTCGTATCGTAAAAACCTCCGCCGCTTACTGGATTTGGCTGATGCCAGCTAAACGTAATAACTTGCCCCCTCTCATATTCCTGAATAATTAAATTACGTAAATATTCTATCCTTTCAAGTGATTGTCCCAATACATCCGTAAAAAAATCATATCCTGCAACAGCAGCATATGAACCAGTTGCTGTTTTTACATCGGAACGATATGGCTCTGCAACCCATGTAGTTTGCTTCTCTCCATCGTAACCAACTAGGTCTGTACTTTGATGTCCAAACATTACGTATTTGCTATACATGAGAAAAGCTAAGTTCTTATAGAGATGTTTTGTTTCTTCCGTAGCTCTTTTATCCGTAAGCTGAATTTTTGAGTTATCATCTTCTGGTAATTCAGTAGATATAAAGATTAAACTTAGTAAACTTAATGAAAACCAAAATCGTGTAAATTTCTGCATAATCAGTAATTTGTTTGTAAATATAAGCTAAAACGTTTTAATGCTGTCCCCTTTAAAAAATAAATAACATCATTAGTCTTCACCTAAGACTAATAAATTTTAATTATATATACTTTATTCTCAGTATATTTTTATGATTTTAATATTCAATATATTCATTTACAATATTTGGCTAGTTTGAAATACATTCAATGTATTTCAAACTTCATAGAACCGGATTCTTATATAGATTATTGAGTTTTGTACAAAACGATAGGCTGTGATAGCCTTGTAACATTGTATTTGAATATTTACTTAATATATTAATAATAAAATAAATAAGTATTTATACTGCAACTTTCTTCTACACCCAATAGATAATATCTGACACGTTTACATTAAAAATAAAAACCTAAACTATATGTGTAAAATATGAGCAATCAACAAGCACTATCACATGCGATAATTTTCCAGTTGGTAAAGAAGTCGATTCTCAATAGCAATAAAACTATATACCAGTATATTACTCAATGGTCTTATCGGAAACTTAGAGGTAAAACTTTGCTAGTTTAGCAAAGGTAAATGTGCCCTGATTTGTTATTCTTAACTTTAAAATAACTTATTCATAATGCATTATTATTACTTATGATATATGTTTTTTAAAAGGGTTATACTCCTGAGTTAAAAGAATAAACAATTATAAAATATATGTTATAAAGCATATAAAGTTTTATATTGATTTAATCGATTAAGCTTAGATTTGTATCTATATAAAATATTTATACTAAATGACATTTTATGCTTTCTCTTATACACTTTTAAAATTATGCTGTAGTATAGCATAATAATGAATTTTTACACATGTATTAATTTAATCGTTTAAATTTCATATTGTCTCAGTCTCTACTTACTATTTAAAAACTTACATAAGTACCAAAATTCGATTTTAATTATATCAAACCTAACATTTAAACAATGAGAGCAAAAATTAATTTTAGGTTTATACATTATTCTTTTAGAAAGGCTCTGATCATTATGCTTTATTTTACTTGCATTGTAAGTATATCGGCTCAGAACAGAGTAGGACAAAACGGCACTCATCGTATTATATTACCTAACTTACCTGATTATAAAACATTAAAATGCGACTTTCACATTCATACCGTGTTTTCTGATGGCTTAGTTTGGCCTTCGATCCGTGTTGACGAAGCTCTGCGCTGCGGCCTGGATGCAATTGCTCTAACAGATCATATCGAATACCTTCCTTTTAAGAATGATATTAATACTGGACATAACAAAAGCTATGAAATTGCAGATGAATATGCAAAGGGCAAGAACCTAATTGTGATTCCAGGTACTGAGATCACAAGGGGTATGCCTCCCGGGCATTTTAATGCTTTATTTATTAAAGATGCAGATAAATTGGTAACAAATGATGTGATGGAAGCTTTAAAAGAGGCCCATGCTCAAGGAGCTTTTGTTTTTTGGGACCATCCGGCTTGGCCAGCTCAGTGTCCAAGTGGAGAAGCCAAGCTTTTTGATATACATAAGGAATTACTGAAAAGAGGTTATATCCAGGGTATTGAGATCGCAAATGGAGAAGCAAACACTTACTCGGATGAATCATTTGATATTATGTTGAAATATGGTCTTACACCTATGTGTAATAGCGATATTCATGGATTAGGGGAGTGGGAGTGGAATAAATTGGGGCATCGACCTGTTACCTTAGTTTTTACTAAGGAGAAATCTTCAGAGTCTATTAAGGAAGCACTGATTGCAGGCAGAACAGTAGTCTATTACAAAAATTATTTAATTGGAAAAGAGGAATTGCTTAAATCACTTTTTCAATCTTCATTAATTGTGGAGGCTCATTATTCATTTAATCAAACAATTGCAACTCTAAAAATGCAAAATAATTCAGATGTAAACTATTTGTGTGAAAACAGAGGCACATACTCTTTTCTGTCAAATCCATATTTTTTTTCAATACCTGCTCAATCAACCTTGATAATTCTCGTTAAAACATCCGATCGGTTGAATTCGTTTGATTTGGATTTATTAGTACATAATCTTGTAATTGCACCTGGGAAAGGGACGATGGTGAAGCTTCATGTTCAACCTCAGGATCAGAAATAGTGAGTCATCTTAAAATATTTTATTTATGAACCGGATTTATTTTACAAACTTAAAACTATTGATTATTATTATTCTTTCAACCGTATTGAATTTGTGCGCTTTTTGTTTATTCGCACAAACAAAGGCAGTTTTTATTATTGTTGATGGCATTCCTGCCGATTTACTTGAAAAAACGGTAACTCCGGTCATCTGCGAAATATCTTCCA
>DATBXH010000846.1:0-6248 GCA_036514375.1 Bacteroidales bacterium
ATGGTTTCATACCATTTTTCACTGAATACCATTGCCACCCCCAATGTCCGGCTGTCCAAATATTTTTTCCCTCAGGCAAGTGGATCTCAGATGCCATTTGTCTGTAATAATCCGCATATTTCCAATCTGAAAATCCCAATAAAAGCCCTAGAATAACAGTAATTGTAATGGTGAGTCTATTTACCTCAATGGTTGCTTTATCAATAAGTTCATATGCCAGGATCAATATAAACGGTATCACTAAAAGGACATGTCTTGTAGCAATGAAAGGAGCAGCAAGAATGATAAATAAGCTTAACGTAAGGAAGGAAAGAAAAACAACAAAATTCCCGGATGTGATAGAGTTTCGTAGCCCAGTCTTTTTCAAGGATGATGCTACAGCAACGAATAGAGCAACAAATATGACAAAACCATTAATAATAAACGAATTATTAAGATACCTGGAATAACTTTTTTCCGAGATAAAATTAAAAGCGAAGAATACAATGGAAATAGCGAAAGCGAATACTATTAAATACAACAGCCATTTGGTAATTTTTGATGAAAACAATCCGAAAACAAAAGAAATTGAAATTACTGAAATTGATCCTAAGCAGCCCATAAATGCCAGAAATTGATTGAATTGAATTTCCCCTCTTTGCCTGTTAAGAATGTGGATTGCACCGTACTCAATATAATTCCAAATGGACCAGAGACAGAGTAAACCAACCGGGATAAGCAAAACGATAAGATTTTTATATTCCCGCCTTATGAGAATTACCAGCGCTAAAACTACCAATAAAGGCAATAATGAATATTTTATCAGGAGCCCAAATCCCAGTAATGATGCGGATATACTATAATTAGTTAATTTCCTGTTGATGCCGGCTTTTAAAAGAAAATATACAAAACCCATTAATAAAGCCAGAATGGGGATATCAGTCATCAGATTTTGATTAATTATAAAGGCCGGACAAAATGCAAATAAAGCCAGCAAAGTGTTTTTTTGTTTTAAGGATAATAATTCGGCTATTCTATAAAAGAAATAGAGTGCCAGGAAAGTAAAAACCGATAAAAACAGATGTAAAGGAATTTCGTGATTCCCGAAAATTTTGGAAACTAAGGCTATAGAATAAAAAAATAATGCCGGCTGATTGTATTCATAAATAGGCTCCGGAGTACTATACCAGTTAATGAGGCCTGACATTGGTTTTAGGGGAGTATGCTTAATACATTCAGAAACTTCTAAATGAAAGGTATCATCGATATGAAAGGCTTTATCAATATTTATGGCTGTTAAAACAAACCATAAGAAAAACAATAAAAAGTATTTATGCTTTAATATCCGTGATATACTGGCAGCTACTTTTGATTTTTCTATCGGCATGGAGAAATTTTAATTTTCAATAATTCAATGAGCTCAGGCTACATTATCTGTATAATCTTTCTTAAATAAAGTGATGTTTTAAAAATAGTTATTTTGGCTAGATATACAATCGGTTTACTGGTTAATAGAAATTTATACAATGGATTTTAACACGTTTATTTCTATGTTTGTATACTATTGAATTCAGGAAAACTGATGTATCAAAAGATAAAAAATCTGGTAAAAGGAATTATTCCGAAAAGAGTTTTATTCAAGGCAGAGCCCTGGCTCAGACCCTTGCTTTATCAGTTTTACAGGGGCAATAATTTCCAATGCAACATCTGCAACAAACAACTTCGCAGGTTTATTTCACTGGGTGAAGACAAACTTTGCCCTTATTGCGGGAGCCTGTCCCGTACCCGGAGGTTGTGGGATATATTATATGCTCAATTTTTAGAAAAAGGATCTGTCATCCTGGATTTTTCACCGGCACGATGTGTATACAGAGGGTTAAAGAAAAATACTTCCATTCATTATGTGGGGTCCGATCTATCCGGCGATTTCCTGTCGGATGTCCGGTTTGATATCACAAATATAGACGTTGAGAGTAATAAATTCGACGTTATCATATGCTATCATGTACTGGAACACATTGAGAATGATTCTCAGGCCATGAAAGAACTATACAGGGTTCTGAGGGAAGGAGGATCGTGTATTGTTCAAACTCCTTTTAAAGAAGGAGATATTTATGAGAATCCGGCAATTAATGATGGTGCCGGCAGGTTAAAACACTTTGGACAGAAAGATCATGTTCGGATCTATTCTGTGAATGGGCTAAAAGAGAGATTAATTAAAAGTGGGTTTCAGGTCACCATTCAGGAGTTTACCGAAGAGGAAAATAACAGGTTTGGATTCAGGACAAAAGAAGTAGTGATATTTGGAAGCAAATAAGTGATGATATTACCAACGTTCCCGGCAATTTGTCGCAACCTGATTAACCAGACTGTTCGACATTGTATGCGTCCGACACCCCACAACTCCTGTATACAATTTAAGGCAAGCTGGGTTTTTATGGCAAACATCCACCCACCTCTACATAATTATATTTTGCCGTATCCGATTTCTGATGGAATGGTTTAACTATCGGAGCCCGCTGAGCTTTCGCCATGGAGATGAACCAGGTCTTGTTGTTGTAATCCGTTAACGACAAAATTCCGTATCCTTTACCCAACACCATTTCTTTGTATCGTCCTTTACCGTTATAATTTTCGAATATTTTTACCTGCGAAATCGTGATCCCGTTAAAATTATAATTGTCCTGAATAGAACATTTCGTACTGGCAAAGTTGCTAAAACCAATACTATAGGATTCACTAATATAGTCATTTTCATCATGATCTATTGACACAGAAATACGAAATCTGTCATCTTCATTAATGTATATTTTGGTGGCACAGCCGCCGCAGGAATAACCTGTTTTATAAAAATTGTTGTGTTTTACCTCGTATTCATAGATGTAGAAAAACTTCACGGAATCGTCCTGCGCATTGATAAGAGCAAGCGTGTCTCTCTGTTTGTAAGGATACCAGGTGAGAATATCCCTGTTAATAAAAGACGGACAGTAAATTTTCCTGATGCAACCGAAACATAGTGCAGCTAAAACCAGGTAGAAAATTATCTTTTTATAATTTTTCATATTGATGTTTCTGAATTATTGGTATACCTTCTATTTAAAATTCAACCCTATCAGCAATCCCATATGAATTGTCGGTGCCCAATTGAAACTGTGGTTTTTGATGGGATAGTCAGCAGGAATTAATTTTTTCATCCAGTCCAATTTTTCATGGATGGTTTCGTTTTTGAATATTCCCCTGAAACCGGCACCAACATACATATTAAACCGGAATTTCCCTAAATTGTAGGCATACCCTGCCTTTATTAATCCGCCAATCGCTATCCTGTTTCTGCTTATGATATAATCTTCGTCTGCTCCTTCTCCCTCATAATCCTCATACGATTTAAAATATCTATGGTTAAAAAAGCTATAATTGCAAATAGCCATTGGTGTATAGTAGAAACCTTCAGAATAATAATGGGCAATGCCAAAACGTAATGATATCTGGTGATATAGCCAGAAAGGATCATCGAATGAGAAGAAAGCTATTTTAGTTACTGTGTTTTTATAACTGTACCTGTACCCCACCATGATGTCGATACTACGCTTATTGGAAGTAAAATAGTTGTAATCCAAAAATGCTTCCAGTGCTAACAGCCCTAAAATATTCAGTTCCAGAGTATGTCTCTTTTCAACTTTTAGAGATAAGGTATCCTGGGCAAATAGTCTGGTAGATAGGATGGTCAGTAAAAAAATAATGAAAAGTTTTTTCATAAATGCGATCCTTGTTTGGTCTCCTAAACTAGAAATCTTTTCAGACTTTTTTATGAAATTTACAGCTTTACCGGATAAATAAAAAACTTCCCGGTGCGTCCCCACCGGAAAGTTTTTCGCTCTCCCTTTTTAAACGGTAAGTTCTATTTTCCCGTCTCAGTATTTGAGGTCCCTGAATTTTTCTTTTTATCTGCCTTGGTGGCATTGGCCTTTACTGTAGCCATGGTTTGTGTTATCAGCTCGTTAATGCTTTTTGCATAATCGGCTAATACCGCATTTTTAGTCACCTCGTATTGCAAGGACATCATGTTAAAAAGCGACCGCAATGCGTTGACAACAGCAGGACGTGTTTCTGTAAGTGTAGGACCGCTGTTCTGCGGAGGGGTTACACCTTCTTTTTCTACAGCCTCGTGAGCCTTTTCGGCTGTATCCAGCTCGTTAAGCCATTCGGCAGCCGACAGTACAGTGAGTTCATTCTGGCATTTTTCGCGAATTTCCGAAACAGTGCTATTGATAACAGTTGTTTCGGTTTTCCTGCCTAAATGTGCTGCGCTCCAACCATGTTTTCGGATGATTTCCATAATTTTTACAGAAGCATCATGATAGCCGGGTTTATTCCGGTGACTACAAGCTTCCACATAATTACGAAAAGCAATGTGGCATTCTCCACGGAGGGAGTCGGATTGGGCGGATTTCTCCGTAAAAGGGTTTTTAGATTCCCGTTTAAAGGCATTGGCAAACGGGGCGGATGCATCCACAGCCTTTTTCACAAAAACTTCGATACCTGTACCCTCGAGGTTTTTTCCATCAAAAAGATTTAATACACCAATATCGAATGCGTAAAATTCCTCATTGGGAATTAGCGAATAATTGATAGAGTCAATCATAATTCAAACTTTTAAAGGTGAAACGAATATGTTAGTTAAACTATTTCCTACAAAATCCTTGCCAAAAATTTATATCCGGCTCATTCTCTAAAATATATCCCGCAGTGAGGCAGGCAGGAATTTATTCATCCATTTCCGTGCGGCCGCTGTGCAGACACATTTTTGCCCATCAATTTTCATGCTGCCGTGCGGTGAATTGAAATTTTTCCGCCGATCTTCATGCTACCGTTATGAAAGGATCTTTGTTTTGTCATTTTTAAACTTCTACTTCGTGCAGGAATAAAGTTGGCGGTTGATTTTGAAGCTACCGCTGTGCAGGTTGAAGATTTTTGGTCAATTGTTAAGTTACCGCCGAACCAGCTTCGGTTTTTTTAAAATTTATCCCTACGCAATGATGTATGTTCAAAAAAATCTTCCGATCCTCAAATGCCCGGAAGGTATGTATCAAATTAAACCCAACAAACGATTTTGCCTGGTTTGTTGTATTGATTTTTGTGAAAAGACGCGAAAGGCAAAAAAAAATTTTGAAATCAGAAAAATGTGGTGAAATTCTGCATCTTGCATTCGACGTTAAAATGTTCAACCCTTGTAGAAAACGGGTTTTATACTCCTGTAAAAAATAAAAACCATACATAAAATAAAGCTCCCCAGACTCACATAAAACGCCCAAATCACCTTAACCGGCCTAAATGAGAAGGAAATCTCGCTGATCCACGGTCTTACAGGAACCGATATATAGGTATCGTTTGTTTGAATCACCGGTTGTTCCTTTCCGTTTACCCTGGCGATCCAATAAGGATAATAATTTTGTTGCAAAACCAGGTATTGTGGCTTATCAACAGTAACTTTTGCAGTCAGCTGGTTAGGATTAAATGCTGTAATCTGAATTTTTTCGTATGATTTTTTATCAATGGAACTGGTGTCTATCACCGTCTCCCTGTCCTTAAAGGATGCAAAAAATAACAGCGGGTAATTTAGAGTGGCCTGGTAATTTTTATTCTTCATGGCCGTGTTCATGGTATACAGTCCGTAGGGACTATTGCCGTCGCACGACGGTAACTTGTGATAAATAGCCAGGTTTTGCCACAGATAAGGTACAGAACCGTTCAATGCATCATTGTTCGTTTGTACCATTGGTAATTGCAACGAGGGAGTTGGGTAACCTTCGGGAAATTTCGAAAATGCCATGTTTGCTTTCTTTGCCGGATAATCGGATACAACCGTAGCATGTATATTCAGTTGGGTGGACAAGATCATGTCGGCACAACTCAGACATACCAGGGAAATTGCAAGTTTTTTCGGCCGGAATTTAAGAAACAGAATAATGATGAAAACAATGCCCATTTGCAATAAACCCTGAAGAAATATCTTCTCAGGGGCGCCTACGTGCTTATCAAAATTTGAAAAACCAAGAAAAAGCAATTGCTTGAATTGCCACTTTTCAATCCGGAATAACAGCAAAAACTGAATCACTCCAAATATGAGCAGGATGATCACGAAATAACCAAGGAGTCTCTTCCGGCTTTTTTCATTCGAAAGAATATGATCCAGCCCCATTCCGGCGGCAAGTAAAAAGAAGAAAATAGCAAATATCCGGAATAACGCTGAGAACCGGAACAAATCCATA
>DATBXH010000847.1:0-4050 GCA_036514375.1 Bacteroidales bacterium
AGCACAGCTTCTTCATTTGGTACACTAATATTAAACTTACCATTAACATCTGTAATAACACCATTATTACTTCCTTTAATCAACACATTCACACCAGGTAAAGGCTCATTGTTATTATCCGTTACAACACCCGTTACATTAATCTGTTGTTGTGAGGCATTATTTCCTGATATTTTATTAACTGAAATTGTATTATCGATCTGTTTAAACACAAGTTTTGTCTGTTTAGAAATTTCTTTCAAAATTTCTTCAATTGTTGCATTCTTCATGACTAGAGTGATAGATATACTTTTTACAGTATTTTCATCGTAGAAAAATTTATAACCCGAGAGATCGCTAATTTTAGTGAAAACCAAATTAACAGGTTCTTTATGGACCTCCAGGGTTATTGTATTTTTAATCATTTGGCCTTTTGTACCACCAGCAAGAAGGATATTTGAAAAAAGGATGGTAATGGAAATAATACAAAATAAAGGCAGGATTCTTCGTTTAATAATTAATCTAAAATTCATAAGTTTGTAAAGTTTTAATTAAAAAAACAGTTGCTTCAGGCAATAATCCACCAGGTAATTGAATACAAAACCAAAACGCTGTTTTAAATACCGGAGGAAATGTTTTTAAGCAGTAATGATACCAGCATTGCTGCTTTTTTATTTAATACATAATTTTAGTTATCTCTCATGGGCATTTTTTTAAGTTAAACATAGGGTGGTTTGACTGCAGTTATTTATATACTATAATATGATCATCAATTTGCTTATATTTTAATCCTGTTGAAAAACTTATTGCCTGAAGTACTGCGTTGAGACTTTTATTGTCGTGCTCGCCCGAAATCAAATAATGATCTGCAGTATCATTCAAAATAATAGTTTTCCCATACCATCGTGATATTATTTTAACTACTTTGCTGATAGGCGTTGAGTTAAAGTACAACGTGCCTTTGGTCCATAAACTGTATTTATTGGCGTCAACATAAATTTTCCGGTAACTACCGGAATATTTATCTATAATTAATTGTTCATTCGGCATTAATAATACCACCTTTTTATTTTGTCCAATGGTTACTGCTACTTTACCTGTAGTTAGCGTAACATACATAAATTTCTCATCATTATAATTTTTCATATTAAAGGAGGTTCCCATAACTTTCACACTTACTTTATCGGAACTTACTATAAAAGGCCGGTCATTAATATGGGTTACTTTAAAAAATGCTTCTCCCTGTAAACTGACTTTACGAACATTTGCCTGAAACTTTTTAGGTATTTCAAACTTACTCTCAGAATTTAAGATTACCTGAGTTTCATCTGATAAGATTAAATTTTTCTTCTCACCTGGTTTAATAATCGTAGTAATGTAATCTTCTTTAGTTTTATTGCTGAAAAAGATTTTCTGCCCGTTATAAATCAAAACAGGAATAACTATAATAATTAATAACACCGCCGCTGCTTTTGTCAATATTTGCAACCTTTCACCTGATAAGAGTACTTCCCCGGATTTATTGACGATACGCCGGGCTTCCTTTTTTAGCACTTTTTTCCTCTCTTTATCTGGCACCGTAATTTTCCGTTTTATCTCCTCCCATTGATCAAATGCAATTTCATCAAATAATACCAAATCATCTGAAGTTTCAATAAAATTGACCAAAGCTGAAAGCTCTTCCGGAGTATGGGTATTGTTCAGATATTTATTCAGCAACTCTTTTATTTCCTCACTTTTCTCCTTCATTTATAAAATCCCTGTTAAATCATGGCTTTTATTATATACACTTAAAACAGGTACATCTGGGGTATAGCCAATGAAATTATTTCGAAATAATTTTAAATATAAATAAACCAGCAAGTAAGGGATGAAAAATAAATTAGTGAAAATTTAAATCGGCATGAAATGACATATAACGTTTAATCAGTTTCAAAGATTCTGAAATATGTTCCTGAACAGTATATATTGAAATGTCCAACAGATTGGCTATCTCAAGATGTGTTTTTCCTTCTTCACGGCTCAACTGGAAAACTTTACGACGCTGAGGTGTAAGATTTTCAATAGCTTTTCCCAGCAATTCCTTATATTCTGCTTCCACAAATAAATCGAAACCTTCAATTTTTCCGTTACCTGTTGTTGATATTTCTTCCCAGACCTTTGTCTCCTTTTTTAATTGCCTTAAAAAATTTAAAACCTTGTTACGGGCAATGGTAAATATATAAGAAGAAAAAGATAATTCCGGGAGGATGTTTTTCCTATCTTCCCATAACTTTTCAAAAATGTTTTGCGCAATATCTTCAGCTATTTCCTGTTTTTTGACAAACTTTTGGCAAAAAAATACCAACCTGTCTTTATAACGAATATACAGTTCGCAAAAAGCCTGTTCATTGTTGTTTACAACAAGTCGGCATAATTCCTGATCTGATCTCGCTTTATTAGACATAGTTTAATTTAAGTATATGCAAAAATAGGTATCGTTCCTGAGGCTAGTAGTTAACTAAATCTTAAGTATTTATTAATAAGATGTTACACTCAGCTTATATTATTTTAAAAGAATAGCGATATGTATAAAAATATTGTCAGAGAATTGATAACGAAACATAAGAATCATTGATTATGCTCCAAATTAAAAAGTAGTTCAACACAGCAGCTTATTAATGTTCTTAAAGATTCTTTAACCATTTCTTCTCATGAATTAAACCTTTGCAAAGTAAAGTATCCCCTACTTTGCAACCGCTAATTTAATTTTTCAAGCTTCCATGAAAAGGATCAATATGAGGATTGCTAAAATCGCTTTGTTTATAGGTATATCGCTTTCTAGTTTTTCCTGCCATAAGGATGAAAGTAGTACTGTCACCACTGATAAACCAGTTCTCACCCCCACAGGTAGTTTTCCTGAGAATTTTGAATATGGTACAAAATCATCTTATCAGCCAGGTTCTGTTATCTTATCGAGTGGCAGTTGGTATTTTGACGATGCTGTCATCGGTAATTCTTCTGCTGATAAAAAAAATGGTGCTCAATCAGCCCGAATCAGAAATAGCGGCAAACTAATCATGCTGTTTGACAAAACTAACGGAGCAGATACGGTATCGATCAATCATGCCAGTTATAGTAACGACGGTTCGGGTTCGTGGGAGTTATGGATGTCTGCGGATGGTGGAAACTCATGGACAAAAACAGGAAGTACCATAAATACGAGCACAAATGGTTTATCCAAACAGATATTTATTATAAAGCACTCCGGAAAAATAAGATTCGAAGTACTAAAAACCGATGGTAGCTCAAATCAAATGAATATTGACGATATTACCATCGGCGATTACACAGACAGTCCTGTAACTCAGCCCGCTACCGGTGATACAATTAATATGCTGCTGGGTAATCCAAGCAATGCAACCTCGGATATTGCTAATGCAAACAATTACCTCATGGTAAAACCTCAATATTGCTTGTCGTATTCCAACTCGAAACTTACCCCAAACTGGACGAGCTGGCATGTTACTTTATCCGACCTTGGTTCCACACCACGTCAGGATGATTATCGTGCAGACGTCACTTTACCTGCGGGCTGGTACCAGGCAGTAACCAATGAATATTCAGGTTCAGGATTCGACAGGGGGCATATGTGCCCTTCAGCAGACAGAACATCTTCCGTTACGAATAATTCTGCCACTTTTTTAATGACAAACATGATCCCTCAGGCTCCGAACAATAACCAGGTAACATGGGCCGATCTGGAGAACTATTGCCGAACGTTGGTGAATGCAGGGAACGAATTATACATCATCAGTGGCCCTAACGGCAAGGGCGGAACCGGTTCAAATGGCTATGCGGAAACCGTCGGTCATGGAGTGTTAGTGCCGTCTCAAACATGGAAGATCGTAGTGGTATTACCAAACGGAGATAACGATTTGAGTCGCATCACAACTTCAACCAGGGTCATTGCAGTATTGATGCCTAATAACCAAACCGTTTCCGGTCATCCCTGGGGGTATTACAGGGTAAGTGTTGACCAGATAGAATCGCTGACAGGATATGATTTCCTTTCCAAAGTTCCGGTAAGTA
>DATBXH010000848.1:0-7664 GCA_036514375.1 Bacteroidales bacterium
CTCCCTTAGGAACATAGCAGAACGATCCGTCGCTGAAAACAGCGGAATTTAATGAGGCGAAAAAATTATCGGTATAAGGTACTACAGAACCCAGGTATTTTTTTACCAAATCAGGATGCTCGCGAATGGCTTCGCTCATAGAACAAAAGATAATTCCAAGTTCTGCCAGCGATTCCCTGAACGTGGTTTTTACTGATATGCTGTCCATCACAGCATCAACAGCAACTCCAGCCAGATGTTTGCGTTCCTCGAGCGGAATTCCAAGTTTATCAAACGTTTCCAAAAGTTCCGGATCCACTTCGTCTATACTTTTATACTTAGCTTGCTGTTTAGGTGCAGCATAATAAATAATATCCTGGTATCTGATTTCCGGTACTGTTAAATGAGCCCATTTGGGCATAGTCATTGTTTGCCAATGGCGGAAAGCTTTTAACCGCCATTCGAGCATAAATTCAGGTTCCCCTTTTTTGGCTGAAATCATGCGAATAATATCCTCGTTCAATCCTTTTGGGATGGTTTCCGTCTCAATGTCGGTAACAAAGCCGTATTTATAATCTCCTTGTGTTACCTCCTGTATTATGTCGTCATTTGGTTCACTCATGCCTATAAAAATTAAATTGAACACCATAAAAGGTGTTCTTTCTGCTTTATTTAGATTTATTCTAAATAATCGCAAAAATACAAAAACAATTCTACATGTGAAATGAATATCGGCAATAAATCTTTTCTAAAAATTAAGCTAACTTCGCGTCCGTTATCATAAATAAGCAAATTTCATGAGCAATTCAAAGAAAAGTTTGACCCAACTGAGCGAGCTTGGAGAATTTGGTTTAATCGAAAGGCTTACTTCGGGCTTAACATATCACCATAGAAGTACTGTTAAAGGTGTTGGCGACGATGCTGCTGTACTTGATTATGGTGATAAATATCTGGTAATGACAACAGATATGCTCATGGAAGGCATCCATTTCGATCTGGTTTACTCCCCTATGAAACACTTAGGATATAAGGCTGCAGTAGTTAATTTTTCGGATGTGTATGCTATGAATGCACAACCTCGGCAATTAGTAGTTTCCCTTGCTATTTCCAAGAAATTTTCAGTTGAAGCACTCGATGAGTTTTATTCCGGCCTTCGCCTTGCCTGCGAACGTTACCAGGTGGATTTGGTTGGAGGTGATACGAGCTCTTCTCTTACCGGCCTTGCAATAAGCATTACGGCCATAGGAGAAGTAGAAAAAGACAAAATTACCTACCGTTCTACTGCGAGAGAAAATGATCTTATTTGTGTAACCGGCGATTTGGGTGCTGCATATCTGGGATTACAGATTTTGGAAAGAGAAAAAAAAATTTATAGTGAATCATATGGTAGTCAACCCAAACTCGATGAGTATGATTATATTCTTCAACGGCAATTAAAACCTGAAGCACAAAAAGAAATTGTGAGTTTTTTCGAAAAGAACAATATCGTTCCTACCTCCATGATAGATATTTCGGATGGGTTATCATCGGAATTGCTTCATATATGTAAACAATCAAATAAGGGTTGTAGCATTTATCAGCATAAAATACCAATAGCAGAACAAACTGTAAAAGTAGCCGGTGAGTTTCGTATCGAGCCTATGATTTGTGCATTAAATGGAGGTGAGGATTACGAATTGCTGTTTACTTTGCCGTTAGATAGATATGATATTATCCTGGCACGAAACGATGTATCGATTATTGGTCATATTACTGACCAAGCGGCCGGGTGTAACATGGTAACTGAGTTGGGTCAGCAAATTCCAATTGTTGCACAAGGATGGAATGCATATAAACAGGATAAAGACTGAGGAAGCCCTGAAAGAAAATTTTAATTTAAGATAGGTGATGCTGCTACGTTAATGAGTTTATCATTACTTAGAATATCTTTAATACGCAACACCATAATAATTTCCTGGGCCAGACCGGATATAGCCTTTACCAAACGGGTACTTTTACCATTGAGTTTTTTAGGTACCATTGCTTCTGTGATTTCCACGATCTCGTCTACCTGAACACCTATAATAGGATTCACAGTATCTTTATTTTTTAAAAATACTAACGATGGTTGTACTGGTAAAGAACCTCTCAGACGCAGTTCGTTTCGAAGGTTTATAACAGGGACTAATTTTTTATAAATTTTAACGGCTGTGCGTAAATCATCAAGATCTTCGAAAACAGGTTTTTGTATTGAGGTATGAACACTCTCAATATCAAGAATATCAATGGCAAACTTTTCGTCGGCCACCTTAAAAATAAGATAATGCTTTAACTGTAAAGGTTTGAAAGTATCCATAGGATTTTAAAATGAACATATTAAATATACATTCAGTTTAAAAAAAGACAATAAGTAGTTTTACTCAATTTAATGGCGGGAAATACTCATTTCGAATAGAGTAAGCATAAGGAAATAGAATGATACTAAAACGTTTTGCCTGGATTACAGCAATGATTTTTTATTAAAAAAGAAATGGCGCACAAATATTTGCGCGCCATTTCTTTTAGTTTTCTTCCTCTATTTTAATCTTCATCTAATTCGGAGCTAAAACCTCTCATTATACCATGCTTTGACCCTTTGATAAAATTAAGGATCATATCGCGCTCCCTGGTCTGGGGTATATTAGATTCTATATAATTTATAGCTGCCGAATGGTTCATCTCGCTTTGATAGATATACCTGTACATATCCTGAATAGAGTGAATAGTATCCGTTGTATAGCTTCTTCTGCGCAAACCTACAGAGTTGATACCAATGTATGAAAGAGGCTCACGAGCTGCTCTGACGAAAGGAGGAACATCCTTTCGTACCTGGGAACAACCTCCAATGTAAGTATGAGCTCCTATCCGGGTATATTGTTGAACAGCAGTAGCGCCTCCAATTATAGCCCAATCGTCTACTTCTACCTCACCGGCTAAAAGAACAGAGTTAACGATTACAACATTGCTGCCAATGATACAGTCATGTCCAACATGAACATAAGCCATTAAAAGGGAATTATTTCCTATAACAGTTTTTTCCTTTGCCTTGGTACCCCGGTTTACTGTAACACACTCACGAAAAGTATTATTGTCGCCAATTTCAACGGTTGAGTATTCTCCTACAAATTTTAGATCCTGTGGTATCCCTGAAATAACAGCACCGGGAAAAACTCTGCAATTCTTTCCCATACGGGCACCGTCCATTATCACGGCATTTGGACCAATCCAGCATCCATCGCCGATAACCACGTCTTTGTAAACCATGGCAAAAGGTTCAATCGTAACATTCTCCCCGATTTTAGCTTCGGGGTGTACATACGCCAAATTACTGATCATATTATCCTTTGTTTTTTACAATCTGAGCTGTCATTTCTCCTTCGCAAACGCATGTGTCGCCAACAAAAGCCTGAGCCCACATTGTTGCAATGCCGCGACGAATTTCACCAATCAGGTCGCATTTGAACACGAGTGTGTCACCAGGTATTACTTTACGTTTGAATTTAACCTTATCTACTTTAAGGAAGTAAGTAAGGTAATTTTCCGGGTCGGGTACTGTTCCAAGTACCAGAACACCACCCAACTGGGCCATCGCCTCAATCTGAAGAACACCAGGCATTACCGGTTCATCAGGAAAATGCCCTACAAAAAAAGGTTCATTCATGGTTACGTTCTTTACGCCAATGACTGTCTTTTCGTCCATTGACATTACCTTGTCAATTAACAGGAATGGCGGCCGATGAGGTAATATTTTGGTGATTTGAGTGATATTATAAAGCGGAGCCTGGTTTGGATCATACTTGGGCACATCGCCTTTAAGCATCTCACGCTTAATAATCTGACGAACAATCTTAGCAAGCTCAGTATTTGCAGCATGACCCGGACGGGTTGCCACAATACGTCCCTTTATAGCAGAACCAATCAGAGAAAGATCACCGATTAAATCAAGCAGCTTGTGTCGTGCCGGTTCATTTGAAAAATGAATATCTATATTATTTAAAATCCCTTCAGGCTTAACATGGATCTTAGGTTTGTGGAATAATTCTGCTAAACGATCAAGTTCCTCCTGTGTTACCTGGCGGTCCATAATCACAATGGCATTATTTAAGTCGCCACCTTTAATCAGGTTATGTTTCAAAAGAAGCTCAACTTCGTGCAGGAAAACAAAAGTACGGCACATGGATATCTCCTTCTCGAAATCGGCCATAGAATTCAACAGTGCATACTGATGACCAAGAACTTTAGAGTTATAATCGATCATTACATCGATACTCAAATGATCATCGGGATATATGGCTATTTCAACACCCCGCTGTGCATCGGTATAAACAATTTTTTCCTTTACTTCATAATATCTGCGATCAGTTTCAAGTTCAACTGTACCGGCTTCTTTCAAAGCATTGACAAAATATAGCGAACTGCCGTCTGCAATAGGAGTTTCAGGTCCGTTTACATCTATTAAAACATTGTCAATACCCAACCCTACCAAAGCACTCATTACGTGTTCTATGGTGCTTACACGAATGCCTTTTTCCTCAATGGTTGTACCACGCGAAGTATCAACTACATTTTCGGCAACTGCCGAAATTATTGGCTGACCTTCCAGGTCAATACGCCTGAACTTATATCCATGATTGTCTGGGGCAGGGTTAAATGTAAGTTCCACATCAACCCCGGTATGTAAGCCTTTTCCTTTTACTGAAACTGGTTTTTGAATTGTTCTCTGCTTAACTATCATAAAATGAGTTTACTAATCAAAAAATTTTTACGGCGCAAGATATAAAAAAATATTGAAACTTATAATGGTGTTGATTTTACTTGCCTTCCAATTTTCTTTTAATGTCGTCCAGATCGTGTTTCAAGTCAGGGAGGTGGCGGAATATGACGAAACATTTCATATATTCACTGAAAGGTTGAACGGGTGACCCGATCATAACTTCATTCTCCTTTTTAATGGATGAATTTACTCCTGTTTTAGCGCCAAGTTTCACACCATTTGCTATCGTAACGTGATTTGCGATTCCAACCTGACCGCCAAACATACAATCCCGACCAACTTTAGTTGAACCTGCAACGCCGGTTTGAGCTGCCATAACCGTATTTTCACCAACTTCAACATTATGCGCAATCTGAATAAGGTTGTCAAGTTTAACGCCTTTACGGAGAATTGTTGAACCCATGGTAGCTCTGTCAACGGTGGTGTTTGAACCAATCTCAACATGGTCTTCAATTACTACATTACCTATCTGAGGTATTTTTTTGTAATTATTATCTTCCGACTGCGGAGCAAAGCCAAATCCATCGGCTCCAATCACTGAACCACCATGAATAATACAGTTCGCTCCAATTTTACAATTGTGATAAATCTTTACTCCCGGATAAATGATGGTATTCTCGCCAATAACTACATTATCACCGATGTAACATTGAGGGTAAACCTTAACGTTATTGCTTAGTTGAACGTTGTCTGAGATATATGTGAATGCTCCGATATAGACATTCTCTCCCACTTTGGCTGACGCCGCAATAGAGGAGGGTTGCTCGATGCCTGTTTTATTTGGTATCATCGAATTGTACAACTCCAACAGAGACGCAAATGCCTGGTAAGAATCCGGAACCCTGATGAGTGTGGCTTTTACAGGTTGTGCAAGCGTTAGGCTGTTGTTAACAATAACGATAGAAGCATCGGTGGTGTAAAGATATTTCTCGTATTTCGGATTAGCCAGAAAAGATAATGTTCCGGGCTTTCCTTCTTCGATTTTCGATACATCAGTGACTTTTGCTTCAGGATTTCCTTCTACTTTACCTTGAAGAAACCCTGCAATTGTTTGTGCTGTAAATTCCATAAAAAAAATTTTAACAAACCTACATGATTTTTTTTAATGCGCATCGTTGTGTTGAAAAAAAGTCGATAGACAATGGACCATAGTCCATAGCCAAATTTCGCATTTTCAGTCAGTTTTAAATAAACCCAATAAGGCAAATTTTAGTTACCGTTCGGATATCGACTAAGCACTATTGACTAAATGCTAATCCTTTTGGATAACACAAGAAGTGTTTCACCACCGTTTTGGCGAGAACGTTTTGATCGAGCATGTCTGAGGCTTCGGTAATATCAACAATCCCTCCATTTTTTAAAAGGATCTTTATTCTGTCGTCGTTGGTGCTATACGTGTTGTTGGCAATTTCGCCGGTAAAAACGAAATAGCTGGCATCTTCTTCATTAATATTAAACTTCGCAGCAACCTCCCGGCAAAGATTCCGGACCTGAACAGAGCCGAACGGCTCATATTGTACCTCGACACGGAAAAGTTTTCTGCCAATCAGATTTTGGCTTAGTAACGAAAGGGTACGGTCCGGGTGTTCGGCCCATACTTTAGCCGAAACCATGATGTCGTTATCTTCAAGCAGCGAGAAATTATCAAGCAAAAGTTTCCGTTCATCCGGATTGCTGCTGTTGATATATTTCTGTAAATCCAATTTCCGGTTCAGAAAAAAATCAAGATATGGCGTGGCAAAAACATCGGCACCGTTTGCTGTCAGGTATTTTACACGACGAAGTGTATTTACCAAAAGATTTTCAGCCGAAATGACTGTTTTGTGCAAATATACCTGCCAATACATAAGCCTGCGGGCAACCAGGAACTTTTCGATGGAATATATACCTTTTTCTTCCACTACCAGTTCGTCATTTTCCACAGTAAGCATCTTGATGATACGGTCGGATCCGATGGTTCCTTCCGTTACACCGGTAAAAAAACTATCGCGGCGGAGATAATCCAGACGGTCCATATCCAGTTGACTGGACACAAGCTGGTTTAAAAACTTTTTGGGGTAATTGTTTTGAAAAATACGAATACCCAATTCCAGCCTGTTGTTGAACTGACGGTTTAGTTCCTGCATAAACAGCAACGATAACCTTTCATGAGAGACTTCAGGCACAATAGAATTTTCCAATGCATGGGAAAACGGTCCGTGGCCGATATCGTGCAACAAAATAGCGATCATCACCCCCTCGGCTTCTTCTTCGGTAATTTCATGTCCTTTAAAACGCAAAACGGAAATCACCTGCTCCATCAGATGAAGAGCTCCCAAAGCATGCTGAAAACGGGTATGATTTGCCCCAGGATACACATAATTGGTAAGTCCAAGCTGCTGAATCCTTCGTAACCGCTGAAAATAAGGATGTTCAATTAAATCGTAAAGAATCGCATAAGGGATATTGATAAACCCGTAAACCGGATCGTTCACGATCTTTCGTTTATTCATCATAAAACTTGCTGTATCATGACAAAAGTAATAAAGATTTTTGGACGCAGATTTGGTATGGAGTCGATCTCCTTTAATTGAGTATTTTTAACAACGAAACCATATACAAAAG
This sequence comes from Bacteroidales bacterium, assembly GCA_036514375.1. Lineage (GTDB taxonomy): Bacteria > Bacteroidota > Bacteroidia > Bacteroidales > JAAUTT01 > JAAUTT01. The sequence goes on from DATBXH010000848.1 coordinate 7,376, forward strand.
CAACGAAAAATCTATAGAACAAATTATTTTATTCTTTACGCTGCTCAGGGTTTAAATAATAACGTACTTCAACCATCACCCGTAATTGAATTTTTTTAGAAAAACAGGATAGACTATAAGCCTTATATATTGCTGATGTAAAGCCACTAAACAATATTTAGTTTCCGTTTTTTTGATTCAATTTTGAAACCTTGTAGAATGAAGAACGTATTTTGTCGTATTACTAATCAAAATGAGTGAAACATGAAAACATTTTTTATTATTGTTCTAGTTGCAATCATTACATTTT
>DATBXH010000849.1:0-6302 GCA_036514375.1 Bacteroidales bacterium
CGTTGTGCAGGTACAAATTCGGTCGTCAATTTTGACCCTGTCGCCCGCCGAATACAAATTTTTTCGTCAATTTTGAGTCCGCCGCTGTGCAGGGTGAAAATTTTTTTACCGATTTTGACTTAGCCGCCGTGCAGGTAGAGATTTTTTAGTCAATTATGAACTCTTAACTATGCAGATACTCTCTTTGGGATTAATTTTGAACTGAAGAACAAGAGGTCCGGTGGAATGCCCAAGGCAAACGCATTTAAAAACTTGTAAAGTTTAAATCATGTATGCGAAAAATGTCTCTTTGTAAAGGCACCGAATTTCGGCGTATTGAAGATAGGTCTCCGCACTATGTTTAATCGTGCGCCGAAGAAACAGATTTTTTTTTCCTTTTGATTTAACTACAAATAGGTCGCTTCTATGGAGCTAAAGATATGAGATATGAAATAGGAGATATGAACTAGGCACTAGGCACCATCGTCTATGGTCTATGGACTGTGGACTATCGATTGTAGCTTATCTTCTCTACTCCTCCATCAAACTGGCAAAGTCTATCTCTTCGTGTTGGTCTATTTCGATGAGCTGATCCTTGTCGCATTTTAAGGTGCGGGAAGGGAATTTTTTAAGGAGTGTATGATTGTGTGTGGCCATGATGATGGCTCTGCCATTGCTTTTTATTTCCATAAGCAGACCCATAATTTCGGCCGATCCTTCGGGATCTAAGTTTCCTGTTGGTTCGTCTGCAAGAATAATTTCCGGGTCGTTAAGCAATGCCCGGGCAATAGCAACCCGTTGCTGCTCACCTCCCGAAAGCTGGTGGGTCATTTTATAGCCTTTGTTGGGCAGATCCACTTTATTGAGTACATCGGTAATACGTTGTTCTATCTCACCCGGGTTTTTCCATCCCGTGGCTTTGAGCACAAACATAAGGTTGTCGTGTACATTACGGTCGGTGAGTAACTGGAAATCCTGGAACACGATACCCATCTTGCGGCGCAGGAAAGGTATCTGTTTTGTTTTAAGCTTGCGAAGATCAAAACCTGCCACGCTAGCTTCGCCCGAAAGAAGCGGTATCTCTGCATTGATGGTTTTGATTAGGCTCGTCTTCCCGCTTCCTACTTTGCCGATAAGGTAAGCTAATTCGCCTTTTTCCATCGAAAAATTTACGTCTTTTAAAACCAGGTTTTCGTTCTGGTATATCGAAGCGTCCTTAAATTCAATTATCGTGTCGAGACTCATGATCCGGCGTAATGGTTTGGACAAATGTAAGGATTTTTAAGAAATAGTTGATAGACCATAGACCATAGTCAATAGTCGATAGCCCATTGCTCAAAGCCCCTAGACTTTTTTACTATGGACTATAGTCTATCGACTATGGACTATGAATTACACTGCCGCCAACAACCCGTTCAAAATCATTTCGAAGTTTTGAAGGGCTTCGCGCATCTTATCCTTTACTTTCTCCGATTCTTCTTTTAACTCAGGAATCAGTTGGCGATAATATTGGATGCCTTCCTGCATTTTGTTCTTAAAGTTGAGAATATACTGCCTGCTCTTCTCCGAAAGGCTGGTTTTATATTCCTCTATCTTCTCCTTTAAATGCTCAACATACAACGATATTTCCTTGATAAACATGTGAGGACGCGAAGACGTCTCAATGATATTGGCAACACCGTAAATATGATCGACCATCTCATGCAGTGTGGCTTTTTTGCTGAAATAGGCAAGATTTGGTCCCGGGCAAATGGCTACGAAATTTCTTTCGACGGGAATATGATGAAAACGTAATGTAGTTGTACTCAAACCGACGCAAAGACATGATTTTTGAATCATTTTATTCAATGCTTTTGCCTTTTCTTCAGCCGAAAGATTTTGCCGCTCAATCTCTTTGGACCTTTCGCGCATATACTGCCTGGATGCGGTGCAAATTGGTTTTTCGGTAAAGGATGTATCGGAAACAAGCATACCTTTCAAACAGGTAAAACCGGGTTTTCCCTCTTCAAACCGTTTGTATTTTTCTGCATGATCCGAACTGGGACGGAAATTATTGAATTTGACGCCAAGCGGTGAAGCATCGCTCATATAAAAGTCGTCTTCGCCTGCCATGCAAAGCTGATCAATCGTCTCTTCATCCACATTCATCACTTCAGGTACCAATAGGAATGGAGATCCCCATCCCACAGAGTCCATATGGTAATGTTGCAGCAGGAAGTTATGTTCCTCGGTAGTCCCCACGCCGCCCTGCACAGAGATAAGAATTTTGGGTGACCAGATAACATCTATATTTTTGCTTTTCAGTGCATTGGTGTAGATATCTGTGAGTTCTTTTTGTAAAGCTTCCCGGTTATTCTTAAACTCTTCCAGGATCGGACCAAGCAGATACCCATCGGTTGCAAAGGCATGACCGCCACAGTTTAATCCTGATTCAATGCGGAATTCGGAAACCCACAAGCCCTTTTTAGCCAATATTTTTCCCTGAACAAAGGCCGAACGGTAATCACTTACCTTAAGAATAATGCGTTTCCTGCAGATACCGTTTTTATTCGGATAGAAATCGGAAAACTGCTCCAGGTAAGTGAAGAGCCGCTGATTCATACCGGCCGAGAAAACGATTGACGATTCGAGATCGCTTTGTGCATAACCGCGCAATGCGGAATGGGCATCGTTAAATTCAGTCGGTAACTGCGTGCCGTCAGGCGCATAATTTGTTCTGTCCAGTTTGGTCATGATGTTTACATCGATACCTCCCGGCGTTATCTGTGCGCGAAGCCAATCCTCCTGTTCAGCTTTTGCTTTTGCATCCTTAATATTGTGAACTTTCAGGTAAGTTTGTTTGAGGAGTGAGGTTTCCGGCAGCATTTCAAAATATTTCACAATTTCGCTGCCTTTTTCGAAGGCTGAGTGTTTCAGGCTTTCAAATTGTTTCTTAACAATTCTATTAACCAGATTCAAGTATGCTGTAATACGTTTAGCGGCAGCATCGTGCCCTTTTATTTCGGAATAAGGCTCACTTTCCTGCTCGCAATAATGTTTGCGCATCTTTTCGATGATCACATGATCGGTAAGAGACATCACAGACGAAATGCCATACCGTGCCACCTTAACCGGTGCATCAACCGAATAACCGATTCCTAATACCGGGATGTGGAACGTATGACCTGATGTTTTTGTCATGATAAAGTTATTAAAAATGAATTGCCTGTGCCGTAAAGTAATTATCAAGCAGCGAGTTTGCCTTGGTTAGCTTTACGGCACAGGCACAAAAATTTCGGACAAAGGTATTATTATTTTAATTAGTTGTTAGATTTAAGATGAGAGTTGTTAGAAGTCGATAGTCGACTGTGGTCTGTGGACTCCTAATAACTAATTAAATGTGGGCAGAAACGAATGCTCTTTCGAGTATCTGAGCATCTGTCCTGCAAAATCCGTGGGGTAGGTGATCTTTATATCGACAATCTCACCGTTCTTTTCAACCGGAACATACTCGGGATTGATGAACCCGGCATAAGGGGCAAGATTCAGTTTTTTATAACGTTCAAGTACTTCTTTTAACAGATCCTGATCGACTTTTACGCCGTATTTTTCAACCAGTTCCTTGCCGGCCTGGTAATCACCTTCGGATTTGATGCGTTGCACCTCTTTTAGTAGTTCTCCGAAAAGCTTGCGCAAGGCAAAGTAGTCGTTAATGACGAAATAGGTTTTTCCGTCCTTGATTTTCTTTTCAATGACATGATCGGCTTTGCCTTTTTCGTAACACCATTGGGCAATCAACTGACGATTCCGCATGTGCGCTTCTTCAAGATCTTTTCCCGGTTGTATACGGGTAAGCTGCGTCATCATTCCGTTACGAATATATTTGATGTATTCGGCCCTGGCGGCATCAATGGTTGGTAACAACTTTAATTCCACCAGCTTGGGATCCATGAGGTAATAAAGTGCAAAGAGATCGGCACGTGCTTCTTCCAATGTCGACTGATAGTTTTTGAGTGCATCCGCTGAAACGCCGGGTAACAACTGTCCCGAGCCATGACCAAGGCATTCGTGCATATCCACATGAAGATTGTCGGTCATAAAGCCGTATTTCCCGATCAGTTCGATTTCCTCCTGGTTATAGGAAAATTCCTCGTTCATCCCGCTCTTTTTGGCAGCCTGATCATAGGCATAGGTAAAGTTCTCGATGGTTACAGACTTGGAACCATGTTCCTTGCGTATCCAATCTGCATTCGGAAGATTGATGCCGATGGGCGTTGCCGGATAACAATCGCCACCCAACTGGGCAGCCGTAATTACCTTGGCAGTGATGCCTTTTACCTCTTTCTTTTTAAAAAGATTGTCGATAGGGGAGTGGTCCTCAAACCATTGTGCATTGGAACTTAGAATCTCCGTACGATGTGTAGCCTCCTGGTTTTTGAAGTTAACCACCGATTCCCAGGTAGCTTTCCTGCCCAGAGGATCTTCGTAATCTTCAATGAAACCGTTGATAAAGTCAACCTGGGCATTCAGATCTTTTACCCACAGCACATTGTAGTCGTCCCAAGTCTTGAGGCTACCCGTTTTATAATACTCGATCAGTTTATCGATACTCTTTTTCTGCAAATCATCCTCGGTAACCGTGGCCGCTTTTTCGAGCCATTTTACGATCTCGGCAATGGCAGGCCCATATAGTCCGTCGAGTTTATATACTTCCTCCACAATTTTTCCATGCTCCTTTACCAGCTTGGAGTTTAAACCATACGAAACGGGTTCGGTATCGTTCGGGTTCTTCATTTTACCGTAAAAGTCCTCCACTTCCTTTTCGTTCACACCCTGGTAGAAATTAACTGCGGAATTTAAGACCAGGTCCTTGCCGGTATCCTGGCAGACCTTTTTAGCGAGCTTATCAGGATCGAACATGACAGGCATAATGGTATCCAATAAAGCCGTGACACTCTTTCCTTTTTCAACAGGTAATTTGGTTTTATCTGTTTGATCAATTAGTTGTTTGAAATAATCCTGCGAGAAATCCGGAATAAACTTGTCCTTCGCATAATGGTGGTATATGCCGTTGGAGAACCAAACCCGTTTGGTATATACCATAAAATTTTTGAATTCCTGCGAATTTCGGTCGCCTTTGTACGACTCAACAATAGCTTCGAGTGTGCGGCGAATGGCAAGGTTATACCGGCCGTTCTGGTCGAAGATGATATCGCGGCCGGCAAGTGCAGCCTGACTCAAATAATAAATAAGCTTTTTTTGTTTCAGGCTCAGCGTATCAAAACCCGGAACCTGATAACGAAGAATTCTCAGATCGGCAAACTGTTCTACAAAGTAAGTGAACGTATCCGGCTCTGCAATGCCCGAAAATGACTTTGGCGAGTTACTACAAGAAATTGACAATGTACTTATCATAATGACTATTAGAATAATAAATTGTTTCATAGCAGTTAGTTTAAGACGCAAAGTTAAGGAATATGGGGAGTTTCCAATGTGTCTTCAGTTTCAAACCAGGGCAAATGCATTTAAAATTTCCTTTTGGGCTAAAGCCCGCAAGTCTGGTTCTAATCGTTTAAGCAAGAAACAAAAAATTTCTTTACAGGAAGTATTGCATTTCCTTATAAGGATTGCATGATTTCTTTACTAGAAACGCATCGTTTCCTTATTAGAAATTTATGGTTTCATATGAGGAAATTTTAGAGCACATAATTGCAATAAATTCAACCATTTCTATAAAGGTATCAGAGATATTAACAAAATAAATGTCATTTGGTTAAAACAACTATCTTTGATTACAAATTAGATAAAACCATTTAACTATCGCATTTTCGCATGATCCGCCTTTACCGGAAAAGTCAGAACATTATCATTAAAACGGTGGTACCGGTTGATTGGGATGCTTATTCCGACCTTATTTGGATTGATTTGCAGGGACCAACACTCGAGGAGATTGTTGAGGTTGAAAACCGGTTTGGTATCAATATTCCCTCACGACTTCAGCAAGAAGAGATTGAGTCCAGTTCGCGTTACACGGAAACAGATGATTGTATCATTGCCAATTCTACGTTTCTACAGGCTAACGAGGAATTTCTTTTCGAAAACATTCATGTATCCTTCGTGATTAAGGGAGATTTATTGTTTACTTATCGCGAAGGACTCTTACGTTCCTTTGCCGAATGTGTGAAGAAAATAAAGACCAATCCCAAGCCATTTGTAAATGGTAAAATGATACTTCTGGCCTTGTTTGAGACACGGGTAGATTTTGATGCCGATCTGATTGAGTCCATCTCCCGTAAAATAAGCTTGATCAGCAAGCAACTGACCAACGAACATGTGCCGGAGGC
>DATBXH010000850.1:0-2926 GCA_036514375.1 Bacteroidales bacterium
TAATATAAAGGTAACAAGTTTACGTTCCCTGTTTGCCATTGGGGCGATTATGTTTTTTCCAATGGTATTAATCCTTATGCAACCCGATGCTGGTTCGTTGCTTGTGTTTCTTTCTTTTTCCATTGTATTGTTTCGCGAAGGACTACCGGGTGCAGTTTTACTTTTTGGATTTGTGATAGGGGTACTTTTCTTTACCTCACTTTTAATTCCTCAGAAACTTTACATTATTACCGCTATCATTGGGATAGGATTCCTGGTGTTTGCATTTTTTACTAAGAAATATAAGGAAACAGGTATTGGTTTGCTGAGTTTCGGTGGCTTAGGTTTTGCAATTTGGGCAGCCATGTTCTTTTCGCATAAGAGGATCGATTATACTTTTATTTCATCATTATCTTTCATGATTTGTGGTGTTGCATTCCTCATCATTTCTTTTTTCAGGAAGGTGAAATATCTTGCCACATTTGTGCTGTTTATGATGGGATCGATCATATTTACCTACTCCGTTGATTATGTTTTTAATCATTTACTGGAACCTCATCAGCGTGAGCGAATGGATATACTTCTGGGGCTTAAAAGCGATCCGTTAGGGAAAGGTTATAATGTTAATCAATCAATGATTGCAATTGGTTCTGGTGGTTTTGCCGGGAAAGGATTTCTGCAGGGCACTCAAACCAAATTTAATTTTGTTCCGGAGCAAAGTACCGATTTTATCTTCTGCACTATTGGCGAGGAATGGGGTTTTCTGGGTACGTTTGTAGTTATTGGGCTTTTCCTTTTCTTATTATTACGGATTGTTATCATGGCTGAACGACAACGATCTGTATTTAGCAGAGTTTACGCATACTCAGTTGCTTCCATTTTGTTCTTCCATGTAGCCATCAATGTGGGTATGACTATAGGTTTATTGCCGGTAATAGGCATCCCTCTGCCATTTTTTAGTTATGGAGGGTCATCCTTATGGTCGTTTACAATTCTGTTGTTCATTCTTGTACGATTGGACGCCAGCAGGTTAGAGCTATTAAAATAAAAGAACATTAAAGAACAAATTCAACTTCCTTGTGGAGAAATTTGTGAATTTTACCTGCTTTATCCTTAATGAGAAGTTCACCGGTAGTTTTCACCCCCTGAATGATACCTTCAAAGATTTTTCCATCAGTAATATAGTTGGCAGGTTGCTTGAACCTGTAAAGGGAATCATTAAAGTTAGAGTCAATAGTTCTGAAATCCTTATTTTTCAACATCAAATAGCGATAGGATATTAGTTCTATAAGTATTGATAAAGTGTCTTCAATGTCAAATTTTTTACCGGTAAGTTGGGTGAGAGAAACCGGGTTAGACGCTGAGCTGGTAAACTTAGCCTGGTTGAGATTGATTCCAATCCCACCAATAGTTTGTTTTAAATAGGTTTTTTCAATCGAATTTTCAATCAGAATGCCGGCAATCTTTTTATCGCCTGCAAAAACGTCATTTGGCCATTTTATAGACACATTGTCAGTATGCAAAGAAACAAAGTCAGTGACAGCCAAAGCCAGCACTTTTGACATGTAGAACTGTTGTTGTGCAAGCAAAAAGGTTGGGTTAAGAACAATGCTGAATGTAAGGTTTTTATTGGGTTCGCTTTCCCATTTATTGGAACCCTGCCCACGTCCGCCGGTTTGTTCCAATGCCCACACGACAGAACCTTCGATTAATGGTCCTTGAAGTTTGGTAATATACGTGTTTGTCGATTCTACTTTTGGAAGTTTAATCACATGACTGTTTTTAAAAAGCTCGCTCATATAAAATCAAAATTTGACAAAATGTCTGTAAACAAAATCTAGTATTATATTTGTTATAGGTATAATGGCGTCAAAATTACTGATAATTATTTAGATTAGTAGAATAACAAAAATCATTACCTTTGTGAAAATTTTGCTGAATGAATGTTTTACAAACGACTGAAGTAGAGGTAATTGTAGATAATATAATAGAAGGAATAAAGGAAAAGAAAGGGAAAGAAATTGTTTGTATCGATTTATCGGCACTTGAGAATTCCATATGCCGATATTTTATTATCTGCCATGGCGATTCGAACACACAGGTTAGTGCAATTGCACAATGGGTGGAAAAAGTTATGGAAGAAAAATTAGATGAAAAAGTTTGGCATAAACAAGGTTTAGAAAATGCTCATTGGGTTCTTTTGGATTATGTTGATGTTGTGGTCCATATTTTTCAGAAGGAATTCCGTGATTTTTATAATTTAGAAGGATTATGGGCTGATGGCAAATTTGATCTTGTTCAAAATGAGTATGTACATTAATAGGTTTATATAGTTCAAAATGAGCGAAAAAGACGAAAACAAGGAAAGTAGAACCAGTAGGGAAAACAGAAATCAGAAAACTGATAATCGTTCTGATAAAAACATATTTACCGGTAAGGATAATGGTTCTGGCGGAGCGCCCAAGCCTAAGTTCAATATTTATTGGATTTATGGACTAATTATCATTGGCTTTCTGTCTATTCAGATATTCAATATTGGTTCGAGTAAAGTCGAAGAAATTACCTGGAATAAATTACAGGAAATGGTTCAGACTCACGATATAGATAAAATAGTAGTTATCAACGAGAAAAAAGCTGAGGTTTATCTAAAACAGGATAGAATAAATTCCGATAAATACAAAAAGTATTTTAATCGCGGGTTTAGTTCCTTGTCTAAGACTGGTCCTCAGTTTAATTATAATATTGGCGACCTGAGTAATTTTGAGAAAAATCTTGATGCAATACAGAAGGATTTTGATGAAAAGGACAAAATTTATCCTCAGAACGAAACCCGTAAAGATATTTTCGGAGATTTACTTAGTTGGTTATTGCCGGTGATTTTGCTGGTTGCGGTATGGATGTTTATCTTTCGCAGGATGAGTTCCGGTTCAGGTGGTGGTCCGGGAAA
>DATBXH010000851.1:0-2070 GCA_036514375.1 Bacteroidales bacterium
CAATATCGGTGAATTTAAAATCGTATGTATTAACACTTTGAAACAAACTATCATTATAGCTAAATTGCTTATCACCGTCAGAGTTTAAAAAAATTATTTTATGAGGGCTGATTAAAGCAAAATAATCATGTATCTTTTTAATTTTCTGTACCTCTATATTATACAGTTTTAATTCTTTGAATGTTAGTTCATTCCCCAAGTCTGTCTTATTGCAACTTAAAGACAAACTAATGACTATATATAAGATAATATGAATTAATCCATCCCTCATTTTATGTAATGATGAGCCTCAAAGTGCAATCCAAGATTTATACTTATAAAACACAGATGCACCAAGTCGTCTGTGTAATTTGTGTTCGAAACAAAATTGATGTCACTAAGTCTGTACTTTTTATCTGTCAATGTATTTAACCCAACCTGAAGCTCACTGCCAGTGGTAATATACCATCGCTTGTTTTTCATTTGAAATAATGTTCTGTTTATTTCGGCTGAAAGAAAAAATAAATTCCTGTTTCGTAAAGTCTCTCCATTATTTCTTGTGTAAGCCGTTTGCTGTCGTTCACCAAGAATTGAAGTGTTGCTGAGAATGCCCGTTATGTTTGATTTTATCAAATATTTATAATTAAGTCCTGCTTTATATGTCCATTTTTTTAAAATCCAAACAGTTTTTAGCGGTATATTGATTAATTGTAATTTTTCAGAGAATTGCAAGCTGTAAGTACTTTCGTCTGCAATATTCTTGATGTTTCTTTGGTATCTGGCCGTGGTAAATCCAATGCCGGTCTCTCCGCCAAACATTTTGTTTTTCATAAAAGTAAGTCTGATATCAATGCCTTCACCAAAGGATTTATATTCATAATTGTCCTTACTTACACACTCTGCACAGACATAGGGTTGCTTCTTTACCAAAGGAAGTATATAATTCAATGGTGCTTCCAATGAGAAAATAAACTTTGGATAAACTACTATTGAGTTAATACGTCGTAAAAGGGCATCGGAAATATCAATATTTTGTGATTTAGGGTCGAATTTTGGATTTACCATGTAAACTGAGGTTATAGTATTATGAATACTATCCTCTGAAACGCTTAGTGCTATTAAGTCTTCTGCAATTAATATGTATCTTTGAATATTTGGTTCATCTGCATTTAACCTTATAGCATTGAGCAGTTCAAGACTTTTTTCATAATTCCCGGAATTAAATTCATTTTTAGCTTTTGACAAAGCTTCGTCCATCTGCGCAAATAGTAGATTGCTGTGAAAGAACAGAAATATAAAATATATCGCATATTGAATTCTACAAACCATATAAAACGATTATTTTACTGCATCTCGGATATTGTCCGCCATTACTTTATCGTCAATTTTCCACCATTGCAGTTTGCTATTATCATAAAGGATATAAAGCGTTCCGATATTGTCAAGTGTCAAATCGTTGATTATACTACCAAATTGAGTCGTCAATATTCGTATGTATCTATTATTTATTAATTTAAACAAGGCTATATTCTTAGCACCTTCCTGTATTATCAGTATTTTTTGCTTATCGGACCATAGTATTTTGTTAATTCTATTTTGAAATTGTGCAATTGTTTCAAAGTGACTTGTTTTAATATTAAATAAACCCACACTACCGTCCGTTTTGCCAATAAAGATATTTTCGAAGGCAAGGCCGGTACACAAAAATGATGAGTTTGATATATCAGGCACATTGCAATCTTTGCTAGATACAAATGCAGTAATCTTTCCTTTATTCGATAATAAAAAAACGCCTAGGTTAGTTTGTGAAAACAAAACAATATTTTCATTCAGGGCTGCTGCCGATTGAACCTCCAATTCGTTGTTGGCTGAAGGAGCAATTTTTTGTAAATATCCCTTTTTGTTGGTTATATAAAATGTATGGTCTTCCCGGTTTAGCTGAGTTGCAGTGACTATTGATTGAATATCACTATTCTTCTTTTCAATGGAAACTTTTCTTTGTTTTAAAATATCAAAAACTTCCCAATCGTTATTCCTAAGTGAATAGACTATATAGTTGGAACCCACAACTGGCGTTATTTCATATATAGT
>DATBXH010000852.1:0-10237 GCA_036514375.1 Bacteroidales bacterium
GAAAAGCAGTTGATTTACAACTAACTTAAAAGAAGCCGTACTGCACGCTAACTGTTATGATAAAACGAATGAGAAAAAGTAATTCCCGGGCCATGAATTTATGTGTGTGTAAATGGGATATAAACGCATATTGCGGGTATATAATTGTTGGCATTCATGCTAAGAACCGCGAATAAGTAATAAATTGTGTAGAAGGATATGAATTCAAATCAAATGGAAAGACCAGAAATCTTGTATCAGTATTTTTCAATTGAATCTGGTATGGAATTTTTAAGAACGAATAAGCTTCGCTTGAGTTCGCTAACAGAATTTAATGACCCTTTTGAATTCTTACCTAAAACAAACTACTCATCAGAACTCCAAAATAAAAATATTAATAAAACACTTGAACTTATTCCAAATATTGAGAATTTAATAAAAGAAACAAAAAAATACAAAGGGAATAGAGGCTTATTTGAAATTTTAATTGATGGTGTTATAGGACTTGATTATTCAACAAACGAATTAGAAAAAGAAATATCAATAATAAAGCACTATGTTAAATGTATTGAAACATTTCAAATAAGTTGCTTCTCTGAAATCAGGGATAATATATTAATGTGGGGACATTACTCAAGGAAGCACACTGGAATAGTTATAGCATTTGATACTGCTATGGATTATTGGCGGAATGACTTGATTAAAGTGAATTATAATGATGAAAGAATAGAAGCTCCAAATTATGCCTTTAATTCAAATAATAACTTAGTGGCTAAAGATAAATGGCAAATAGATTTACTTTCAACCAAATCATCTTGTTGGTCTTACGAATTGGAATGGAGATATATTAAGTTTAAAGAAGATTGTAAAGAAGATGAGAAAGGCTATTATAAATTAGTTCCAAACGAGTGCATTAAAGAAATAATATTAGGTTGCAGAATTGATAGTGGAAATGTGACTGAGATAATAAATATTCAAAAGAATAATAAAGAAAATACAAAATTATTACAGGCAAAACCAGATAGTAATACATTTTCAATTGATTTTGAGAATCTTAAAACTGAAATTGTTTAATTAATTTTTATAAAATATTCTTAGAATGAAGCACGAAATACCAACACGCAATAAAAAACATAGGGCAGAAAGTGCTAAATTTGAACGATATAACATTTAATAAACGACTTGGTAGCTTGATAAGTAGGTGCTTTGAAATGCCCTACGTTTCTTATTGCCATCCGTTGAGTTCATTTTTTAAACGGCATTTTGGTTCTAAACACCGCATTCGCTTAACGTTGTTTCATGAATTCCACCTTTATTGTTTGCAAAAAAATCCGGCAATCAATGGCGTTAAATTTAACTTTTTGTAAATTAGAAGGCGAAAAGCAGTTGATTTACAACTAACTTAAAAAAGCCTTACCGGACGCTAACTGTTGTGATAAAACGAATGAGAAAAAGTAATTCCAGGGCTATGAATTTATGCGTGTGTAAATGGGATATAAATGCATATTGCGTTTATATAATTGTTGGGCAACATTTAAATAAACAAAATCATGGCAAAAACTATTTCTGAAGCATTTAACAATTTTCATACTTGGCTAACACCAAATACTGGAGAAACAGAAGCACTTAAAAAGCATCGTGAATCAATTAGTAGTTGCCTAAAAAGTAATTATAGTTTGACTGGTTTTTTTAGAACGGGTTCCATTGGGAATGGTACAAGTATTAATGGTTATAGTGATACAGATTACTTTGCTGTTATTCCAACTGATAAACTAAAACAAAATTCAAGTTCCACACTTACTGCGATTAAAGTGACTCTTGACACCCGTTTCCCCTCAACCGGAGTTTATGTTGACTCTCCTGCTATAGTTTGTCCATTTGGGACGAGAGCTTCTGAAATAACAGAAATAGTACCTGCTGACTATATTCATAAATCAAATGGTTATAATGTTTATGAGATACCAGATACTAATGGTGGTTGGATGAAGGCTAGTCCGGATGCGCATAATGAGTACGTTAGAAGTGCAAACTCAAAACAGGGAATTGCAAATAAAGTAAAGCCATTAATAAGGTTTATTAAAGCATGGAAATATTATCGTAATGTTCCCATAAATTCATTTTATCTTGAGTTAAGAGTAACTAAATATGCTCTCGGAGAAAGTTGTATTGAATATCCTTATGATATTAGAGCACTATTTAAATATTTAATAGATATAAAATTGGCTGATTTACAAGATCCAATGGGAGTTTCAGGACTTATCTCACCTTTCATATCTGAAACACAAAAGCAAGATTCTTTGTCAAAATTAAATACTGCATTAACTAGGGCAACAAATGCTAATGATTGTGAACAAGCAGGTAAAATACAAGATGCATTTTACTGGTGGAATTTACTTTATGATAATAATTTCCCTTCATATAATTGAAAATGTCTATATCTACAATCCAAAACACCACAGAGAATATTTCTCTAATAGCTGCACAAAGACAACTTTATACGAAAGCAAAGAAATTAAGAACGATTCGTATAACTGTTTCAATAATATTGGCAATCATAATTGCCCCATTTACAGTTTTAAAATTTTCAGAGTTAAAAGTTGTTATTGGAATTCTCAGTAGTATTTGGTTAATCACAGTATTTTTAATAAACTTTTTTGAAAATAGAATTATAAAAAATGCGGCTACAATTCAGGAACAATTTGATACTACAATATTCAATCTAGATTGGAATAAATTTCTTGCTGGAAATAAAGTTAGTACTGAGTTAATTGTTAATGCTGCAAGAAAATGCAAAATAGAAAAAAACACCCTTGAAAATTGGTATGGAAATCTTAATGAGATTTCGCACAAAACAAGTATTTTGTTATGTCAAAGATCCAATTTGGTTTGGGATTGGCGATTAAGAAGATATTTTGCTTGGACAATAATTATTAGTTTATTGTTATTAATCGGTATTGATATTTTTATTGGTTACTATATAAAAGTTTCATTCCCAGATTTTATCCTCGGTATGTTTCTTCCATCTATACCTGCTTTTATAATGGGGATTCGCGAAACAATAGAACATTTTGAAATTGCTAACAATAAGGAAAAACTTGAAGTTCAGATAACAAATTTACTTGATATCGCTATTGACCAAAATCAAAATATAAGTGATGTTGACTTGAGACAAATACAAGATAAAATTTTTGATCTCAGAAAAAAAGGGACTCTTATTCCTGATTGGTGGTATAAATGGTTAAAAGGAGAGTTTGAAGAAGATATGCAAAAAAGTACAGAAGTATATAAAGAAAGAATGATAAAAACGTTGCCCAACACGCTATAAATGCCATTTGGCCTGCATTGCAAACTTTAAAGGTTGTGCTAATAATGAAAATTAGTAACGGTTTGAAACGTTTGTGCTCTGTAATGCCAAACGGCACTTATAGCCATCGTTGTGCACAAGCATAAAAAAACAGACACGCCATCATGAATATTGAAAAAAAATATCAAGTCTTTGTTAGTTCGACATATGAAGACTTACAGATTGAGAGACAAGAAGTAATGCATGCATTATTGGAATTGGATTCAATTCCTGCTGGTATGGAATTATTTCCTGCTGCTAATGAAGACCAATGGAGTTTAATAAAAGGTGTAATTGATGATTGTGATTATTATATTGTAATTATTGGTGGAAGATATGGTTCTATCGGCTCTCAAGGAATTAGTTATACTGAAATGGAATATCGATACGCTTTAGAATCTGGAAAACCGATTATTGCATTTTTACATAAACAACCGGATAGTTTACCTAAAAACAAAACAGAGAAAACACCTGAAGGTCAAGAAAAATATGATAAATTTAGAGAATTTGCTCAACAAAAGATGTGTAAATTTTGGACTGATGCTAAAGACCTAGGTTCTGTTGTGAGCCGTAGTTTAATTATGCTGCAAAAGACCCATCCAGGAGTAGGTTGGATAAGAGGAGATTTGGTGCCTTCTAAAGAATCTGCAATGGAAATTCTTGATTTAAAGAAAGAAATTGACAAATTGCAGAAAGATTTGAATAATTTAAGACATGCAGCACCGGAGGGGAGCGAAAACCTAGCACAAGGAGAGGATTTAGTTTTAATAAATTGCTCATTTTCATCTCGCGAATCAAATTTGAGAAATAAGACAACTTGGACAAGTCAATTTAATAGTAACTGGAATGAGATTTTTTATACTGTTTCCCCTTTAATGATTGATGAAGCAAGTGATTATGGGCTACGTAGTAGTCTAAATAGCTTTGTAAAAAATAAAACAGCATCAGATTTACGTAAGGATAAAAGATTTAAAGAATTAGAATTACTTGATTTCACAATTTCAAATGAAGATTTTCAAACAATAAAAGTGCAGCTTAGGGCGCTTGGATTAATAACAAAAAGTAATAAAAATCGGAGTGTAAAGGACACTCACACATATTGGACATTAACACCTTATGGAGATGAAGTTATGACACGCTTAAGAGCAATTAAAAAATAATGCCAGTGCCCAACAAGCGGTCATAAAACATAGCGGTTTCAGTGCAATTTGCGAGTTTAGTCCCCTCTGGCAAGGTTTGTAACGGGTGATAGGTTCGCAGCTTCGCAGTCCGCTACGTTTCATACCGTCGTCCGTTACCACCAATTAAAAAAATGACGAAGCAACTAGATATTATGCTGACAACTTTATATGATTCTTATGATAATCAACCGATTATTAAGAGTTTAATTCAGTTGATAGAAGTAAATGGTGTACCAATAGGTTCTTTAATTGATACTTCATTGGGTAAATATGTTAGTAATCTTAAATCAAATAGACTTAAAAGTTTTTTTGATGAACTAAATACTGGGGAAATAGAATTAACTGATGATATAATCGAGCAAAACGAATTTTTGAATGCATATTTTTCAACCGTAAATTATATAATTAGAACTCGAAGCGATGAGAAAATTAAGTGTTTTGCTAGAATTCTAAAAAAATTAAATAATGGAAACATTGATATTAATGAATTTGAAGATTTTACTTCAATTTTTAACGAATTATCAGAAAGAGAATTTGCAATATTAGTGATCAAATATCAATTTGAACAAAATAATTTAAAGAATGCGAAAGATTTGAATCCAGCTCAATTGACAGAATCTTATTGGGATGACTTTAAAAATGAGGTATGCTTGAAAATTGGATTGCCAGAAAAAGAACTGGACCCAATGCTTGTTAGACTTCAAAGAACAGGTTGTTATAATAAACATAAGGGCTATTGGGAAGATGGACCTAATGAACAAGGTGATACGACTGAATTATTTAAAAGAATATACGAATTGATTGATAAATAATTAACTGGTGGAACACAGGGTCTACATCATGCGTGTTTCAGAGCGATTTGCAAGTTCAAAGCTCGCTGGCAAGGACAGTAACGGCTAATAAGAAAGCGTCCACGAAATCCCCAACATTCCCATACGTCCTCGTTAGTTATTTTGATCCCACTATCGTTTTTTATAGTTGACCATGCCATAATAAGCAATGGATTTTCTTTTGAACCACCGGTAATGATTGATTGAACAATCGATGATGGAAATGGTACGGTTGCTTATGTCGACGAAACGGTTGCCTGTATCGATTGAACAATTGCTTATGTCAATTGAACGGTTATCGGTGTCGATTGTACAGTTACCGGTGATGATCTGACGATCGGTTGTATCGATTGTATAATTGCTTGTAACAATTGTACAGTTGTTTGCAACGATTGTACAGTTGTTTGCAACGATTGTACAGTTGTTTATAACGATTGTATAATTGCTTGTAACGATTGTACAGTTGTTTGTAACGATTGTACGGTTGACAGCGATGATACCTGCTAACGTTTAATTTGGGTTAATTTCATCTGTGGCGACACAAAAAAGCCTTCCTGCAATACCGGACCGGAGGAATTTGCAGGAAGGCAATCATGCTTTAAAGCGTAAAATACGATTTGCTTATCTTATCCGCAGTTTAATGGACTGACTCCATTCGGCAACGAGATTACCCGGAAGAATAGATCTGTTTTGAAAGTAGTAAACGGCGCCCGAAGTAAGATCTTCAACCATGGTTTGTGAAGTACGTGTAGCGGGAAGCATGGTCCATTCTTTTTCATCCATACTTTGTCTCCATTCATGAGGTCCGGTACCTTCGGCGGTTAACCAGGCAGAGCCTTCTTCGTCACCATTAACAGCGTCATTCCCACGTTTTTTCCGGCGTGTTTTCTTTTTGGCATCCATGGAAGCACTGGCAATGATTTCGAGTGCTGCGGCCGGGTTAGCATCAACAACATCCTGTACGTCGTTGCGTAATTTACGGAGATCGCTCTTCACTGCCATTTTATGTATGTCGCGCGTCTCCTTACTCACCGACGGCGGCGTGGTGTTAAAACCGGTTTCGGACTTTACCAGATTGTCGATGTTTTTGCCTAATTCGGTTAGCCGGGCCAGCGAATTGGGAAAATAGGCATTGCCGGTCATTGCCTTTTCGATCGATTTTGCTTTAATAATTAAATTACTTACAGGATTAGGTAAATTCAAAGCTACCAGTATTTCCTGTATTGCTGAATTAGTAGCCATCATTAAAATTTTTAAGTGAATACTCAAAACAATAATGATGTAAAGTAAACTAATTAAAAAGTAACTATCAAAGAATCAAAACGGAACAGGTCTGTAAATTCGTTTCAAAAAAGAACGAATACGGAAAAAGAGGGAGCCACACCGGAAAAAAAGGGTACCAATGCGGTAATTTTTTTTCTGCTTTTCAGGCATCAAAATCTGTAACAGGTCGCTTGCTGAATTTTCCGAAACAGGAACTTCATGACCGAAACACAAAAACAGTTTACGTTCTTTATTATTATAATTCACCAAATAACTGAGGTTAGCAATATGTGAACGGTGAGAACAAAAAAAGTTAGGTGTTAACAGGCTCATGTACGATGTCATACTTTCCGGGAAAATAAGCGGCGATTCATCGTGAATGGTATACACATAAGTTTGTTTATTGCAAGCCATCAAACGAATAATATCGGTCAAATACACAGGTTCATATCCTAACGGGCCTTTATATAAAAGATGAGGGGCCAACGGGGATGGTGCTTTCATGATTGCAAATTTTAGTTGAATTTTATTGATGTGGTTTCGTGACGAAGAAATGAGGTTTATGTCAGATTAAAATATAGGTTCATTAAAAAAACGGATGTGTTTTGGTTGTTATTTTACAAAGATATATTTTTTTCATTAGAGTCCGGGATAAAGTTATGCTTTAGGGCTAAAGCCAAAATAAATCAGTGCTTTGAGTAACCCCAGCCTTAAGGCTGGGGTTATAAGATGTAACTCTCTTAAGGACTTTAGTCCTGATACTTTTCTCGGACACTAGTGATTTTTTTAAAAAGAAACAATTTGCACGAACAGGGCAAACGCATTTAAAATTTCCTTGCGGGCTTTAGCCCGCAAGGTTGGCTATTCTTCATTGCCGTTGGCTTAAGCCAACGGCAATGAAACAATGTTTCATGCTGCCATATCATTGCACCATCGTTGTTTGTAAAAAAATCGGGAATCAATGACATTGAATTTAACTTTTTGTAAATTAGGGAGTGAAAAACAGTTGATTTACAACTAACTTAAAAAAGCCATACAGGACGCTAACTGTTGTGGTAAAACTAAAACCTAATTCACATAAATTATGAAAACCAAATTACTACCCTTAGGATTATTTCTTAGCTTTTTGTCGTTGGCAGCAATGTCGCAAAAAAAGCAAACCTCAGATAAAACTGACTTTATGAAAGAGATGATTTTTAGTCAATTTAAAAGCATCTTTCAACCCGACGAAAAATTAATGACCGGCACCAAAAAAAATTATACTTTTCTCTGGGATAAAACCGCCAAAATTGATAGAACACTATTGTCGAATTCACTGGATACACTTGCGAAAAACCTTTCGTGTGAAAAGGATGAAGATAAAATAGAAATAAAATCTAAGTTTCCTTCGAATGTTCAGGTTGAAAAAGATCTTTTTAGTATCGATATATTGGATTATAATTTAAAAAACGAAAAAGCTGAAACTGTAGCAATAGAAACGAATATGAACTTTCTTAATTTTGGAAATGAGTTCAGTTCATCATTTGAAAGCGATAGCTCAGGAAACACAGTGACTAAAACGAAAAACGTGATTACAATAAACCGGCCGGTTACTTTAAAAACGAAATCTGAAAAGATTTCAGGATCGATGACGATTGACGCCAAATTCATTGTAGGTTATGATGATATAAAAATCACAAAATCTGATATTGGAAAAGAAATTGTGTTTAATAAACAAAAACTAAAAATACTTTCTATCAACCAGGGAATTGCTGTTGTAAAAGTTCTTGAAGGAAACGGCAAATTTGATTATCTGGTAACCAGTTCGAACAACCAGCCATATTTTGGGGGTTCAACCAAAACTACGATGGCACAGGAGGATTTTGATTTTTTCTCAGGCAATCCGAAGTTTTCCATGGCTGAATTTAGCTCTTATTATGATAAAAATAAAGAACGATTGTTGAGTAAAGAATTGAACAGAGATATTGTAATCATAAAGAGTGATGGAGAAATAGCAAATCTCTACCTTTATAAGGCAACTGATGTTTTGAGTAAACGCATTGAGTTGAAGATAGAACTGTAGCCATTTACACGATGTAAAATTCACGCTGATTTTGCATGGCAATCTTCACGATCACATCATTCGAAACGGGGAATCGTTTCAACGTATTTCAACAAATCCTGCGAAATGGCAGGATGATAAATTTTATTCATTGGATTTAAGATAAAACTTAACTACGAAGCTTAAAAGTCCCCCAAATGGGGAATTTAGGGTAATTTCCTAGCTAATGGCAACATTTCTCATTTATCAATTTTCTAACCCCAACCCCTTAAGAAGGGGCTATAACTGGTTTCTAACATATTAGGCCCCTCATTTCCTAAATATATTTTCTTTAAGAATGAACATTTATGTCAGGAATTATAGTGTATGTGGTTCTGTTATAGCCCCTTCTTAAGGGGTGGGGGTTGAAACCATAGGATATAAGAATTCATGCCATTAAATAGGCAATTACTGGATTTAGGGGGTGAGGCAAGGAAGGAGCAGGGTACTATGAATTATTAATAACAAATTTATGTCATCATCTGGGAAATTACCCGCAAGTAAAACCAATATTTTTTGTCTAACCGGTTGGTTATTCCGGATGCATAATTATTTAAACTTAAAAGGTAACTTCACCATCACGCATTTACCTTTCAAATTCGAATAAGGATGAATCGGTACCACTTTACTACTTTTTTATATTCTGCAGAAAATGCAATCATCCATGTTTTTAGACAGTTTTTTTGAAAGCTCGGCGTCCCAATATCCGGATGCTATCGCCATTGAAGATGGCAACAGGTTATACAAATACCGGGAAGTAGACCGCATTACAAACAGATTGGCGGCCTTTTTACAACATACTTACGGTATAAAGCCGGAGGAGAAAGTGGCCATACTTCTTCCGCGTTGTGCAGAGGTTTATATCGCAATGATTAGTGTTTTAAAAGCAGGCGGTGCTTACATTCCGCTCGATCCTGAAGCTCCTGCCCACAGAGTCAATTTTATTATGGAGGACTCGGGTGCCAGGGTATTGATAACCGCTGATTCCATCCTCAGGCAGGCCGGGTGCCAGCTAAATCCGTTTCCCATATTCAAAATAGATGAACAGTTACACGAAACAGACACATTTCCGGATACCCAACCCTCCGGTTTTGAGAAACGGTCGCCCGGCGATTTGTGCTACATTATTTATACATCCGGAACCATAGGTAATCCAAAAGGTGTATTGATTGAGCACAGAAATGCCGTTAATTATATTTGCGGAGCCCGGCAGATTTATCCCATTGATTCGTCCTACCGGGTATTACAGGGATTTTCCGTTTCGTTCGATGCTTCTGTGGAAGAGATTTGGCTGCCGTTATCCGCAGGTGCAACGTTAGTTGTTGGAACATTCGAAATAATGCGCTCGGGCGACAGGTTTGCGTCGATCCTCAATAAGCTCAGTATAGACTTTCTTTCCTGTGCTCCCACACTTCTTTCCATGGTAACTGAGGACATACCCGGACTTAAGGTATTAATATTCGGCGGCGAGGTTTGTCCTACTGATCTGGCTCATCGCTGGTGCAAAAACGGCAGGATTGTTTATAATACATACGGACCCACCGAAGCAACCGTGATAGCA
>DATBXH010000853.1:0-4991 GCA_036514375.1 Bacteroidales bacterium
AGGTGCGGGCCCCCATTACATAACAATCTATCACTTTTAGAAACTCTGCTACGTCCTGCTGAGTAACGGTGACGCCTTTGTCGTAATGATCCTGTGTTTCAAACCACGAAACGCTATTGTCTTTTTTTGCGATATAGCCATCAAGACTTGAAACCATGTGTATGGTTATTTTCGATTCGTTTGTTGTCATTTATGAATTATGTTATTTCTATAAAACGTCATTTGTACATAAAATGATCATTTTGGGGTTATGCAACAACTTTTGGGTGGTTATGCTACATTACAAAACCATTTTGCTACATAACAAAAAGGCTTTGCTACATAACAAAACGATTCTGCTACATTACATAGAAGTTTTGCTACATAGCAAAATGATTTTGATACATAACAAAAAGGCTATGCTACATAACAAAAAGGCTATGCTACATAACAAAATGATTTTGATACATTACAGAAGAGCTATGTAATGTAGCGCAGCGGCTATGTAACATTGCAAAATAAATTTGCTGCATTACAAATGGCTTTTGTTGTATTTGTCCAAATTTAATCAGGTTGAACTTCTAAGCATATCTAAAAGCAGGGATAAAAGAGTATCATAGTTTTCTGATTCGCAACATTTTCAAATTTCCCAATCATTGGATTTTTTAATCTTTTAACAATATCTTAACCGGCCAGACAGATAATGATGAGTTGGAAGATGAATTATTTAACCATCTATGTACATAATTCTTTTAAAACTTATAAACATTGGCACAATATTTGCCATAAAGTATATGTTATTTTATTATTAAACCATATAGCCTTCATGCAATTATTTATTTAGTTAAACTTTAATCCAGGTATCTATGAAGGTAAATATCTTAGTTAATTTCTCAAGGCATTCCGATGACAAACTATCAACGGAATCAGGAGAAGTCATTGACGGGATGACTGGAAATACCAATTTCCCGGATGCAGTTCCAACTGTGGCCCAAGTCACTACTGCACGCAATGATTTCTTAACGGCACATCTCGCTTGCGCCAATGGCGGCAAACGCGAAACGCTGATTAAAAATCAGCGAAGGACTGTGCTGGAATCGCTGCTCCGGACTCTTGGCCTTTATGTAGAGGCTAATTGCAAGGATGATCCGGCCATCGCACTTAGCAGCGGTTTTAAAATAAAAAAAGTAAAGGAATCGCAGTTAGTTTTAGGTAAGCCTCAAAATGTAAAGGCCGAGCCTGGTCCGATTCCCGGTAGTATTAAAATTTCGGTGGATCCTGTAAAGGGTGCAGTAAAATACCTTATTGAATGGGCACTGACACCTGTAAACGGCGAAACCGTATGGCAATTTGATTTGGGTAAATCAGGCTTTATTATCCGGAACCTGATCCAGGGTAAAGAGTATGCATTCAAAGTGGCCGCTATAGGCACACCCCAGGAAAAGGTTTTTTCGGATATCATTACCCACTTTGTGGCTTAGTTCTTTAAGGTGATTATTGAAGGCGACGATATATGGTTTCTGGAAATGGAGATCCGGGGTTCGAAAACCCCGGATCTCTTGTTTTAGTAATCTATCATTTATTATTTCTTCCAGAGTTTTTCCATTTCTTCCAGGGTCTTGCCTTTGGTTTCAGGAACCAGTTTCCACATAAATAATGCGGACAGGATACCCATGATACCGTAAATCCAGTAAGAAAAGCCATTGTGAAACTGATCTGTAAGCCACCTGTTGTCATTCATCATTGGGAATGTTAAAGAAACTACCCAGTTAGCTATCCATTGAGCGGCTACAGCAATAGACATGGCCCCACGAATACTGTTAGGGAAAATTTCAGCTAAAAGAACCCAGCAGACAGGGCCCCAGCTCATGGCAAAAGCTGCCGTATAAGTAAGCATAAAAATTAAAGCTATCAGGCCTACATTTCCGGAATAAAAGGAGAATCCAAGAGCTATCATACTAACAGCCATACCTAGTGAGCCAATAATCATCAGTGGCTTGCGGCCAAATCTGTCGACAGTATATATGGCTAACACTGTAAATATAAGGTTTACAATACCTACAATAATGGTTTGTAAAAGGGATGAATCGGTTGATGCACCCATATTCCGGAAGATATTTCCGGCGTAATAAAGTACCACGTTAATACCAACAAATTGTTGGAAAACGGAAAGCATGATACCGATAAAGATGACAAAGAAACCGAATGATAACCATGGAGCGCTCTTTTCGTGGATCGTATCTTTTATTTCTTTCAAAATAGAAGGTGCATTTTCCTTACCTGCAATTTTATTCAGTACCTGCAAAGCCTTGTCGTCTTTGCCCTTCATGACCAGGTAACGAGGGGTTTCAGGAACAAAGAACAAAAGGATGAGGAATATCCCGGCAGGTATGGCTCCGGAGAAAAACATCCAGCGCCAGCCTTCTGTTACGAGCCACTCTTCGTTGCCCTGTTTTGCAATAAAGTAATTGACAAAATAAATAACCAGCATACCGAAGATGATAGCAAACTGGTTCCACGAAACAAGTTTACCGCGAACATTGGCAGGAGCAATTTCGGCGATGTACATAGGCGAGATCATGGATGCAATTCCTACACCGATACCACCAATAATACGGAATATCACAAAAGAATAAACATCTAATGTTCCGAACACATTGAAGGCCTCAGGTTTCCATGCACCGATAGCAGAAAGGAAAAAAGCTATAGCAGCAATCACCAAGCCGTTCTTTCGTCCAAGCGATTTTGAAATGAAACCGGCTAAGGCGCCACCAATGACGCAACCGATTAAAGCGCTTGCAATCACAAAGCCTTTAATCGTGTCAGCCGTATCTTTAAGTGCATCCGGATCTGTTGGGATGCCTTTTTTCAGGAAGCTGATAGCCCAAAAGCTAAGGATAGCAATGATAACAGCCCCGATGAGACCACCCTTTTTTATTCCCAGAAGCCGGATAATCTGACCGGATATAATAAGGAATACAAGGTAAAGAACAAGCGTCATTAATACTTTGTACTGACTTATTACATCTACAATACTCGAAGCGTATACAATGGCTCCGTTCTGAACTTTATAAATATAGAATTCTACGAGTGATTTTTCCGCCCCGTTTACAACAGCTGTGTCATAACCGAAAAGCAATCCACCGAGTGTAGCAACGAGGGTAAGAGCCATAATGTAAACAGGATTTCCCTTGTTAAAGCTTGTTGAAGCTGATTTTGAGGAAGTGTCGATAAATGCCATGTCGAATAGTTTTAGGTTTATAGTGTCAGTCGATAGTCCATAGACGATAGCCCACAGCGTAAGGTATTTCCACCATGGTCTATCGTCCGATGGCTATTGACCGGAATTACATATACATTGTTAAAATCTGTTCATACAATTCCTGTTTACCGCTGATTTGCTTCGGTTCTCCATTTTTGAGGGCGATATTGCGCAAATCTTCGAGGCTAAGCTTGCCTTGTTCATAAGCTGCACCGTCGCCGCTGTCGAACGAAGCGTAACGGCTCTTGCGGAGTTTCTTATAATCCGATTTTTCCAGGATATCAGTAGATACAAGTAATGCACGTGCAAAAGCATCCATGCCGGTGATATGTGCAATAAAGATATCTTCCAAATCCGTCGAATTCCGACGTGTTTTAGCGTCGAAGTTAACACCGCCGGTTGTAAATCCGCCAGCTTCGAGAATAACCAACATAGCTTCGGTCAGTTCAAAGAGGTTAACCGGGAATTGATCGGTATCCCAACCATTCTGATAATCTCCGCGGTTTGCATCGATACTTCCAAGCATACCGGCATCGGCCGAAACCTGAAGATCATGCTGGAAGGTGTGTTGTGCGAGGGTAGCGTGGTTAACTTCAATATTTAATTTGAAATCTTTATCCAGACCGTATTGTTTTAGGAAACCGATTACGGTGGCAGCATCAAAGTCATATTGATGTTTGCTGGGTTCCATCGGTTTTGGTTCGATATAGAAACAGCCTTTAAAGCCATTTTTACGTCCGTAATCGCGTGCGATGGTAAGGAAGCGGCCCATGTGCTCAAGTTCGCGCTTCATGTTGGTATTCAACAGACTCATGTAACCTTCGCGACCACCCCAGAATACATAACCTTCGCCGCCTAAAGCAATGGTAGCATCAATAGCATTCTTAACCTGTGTGCCTGCATGTGCAAGTACGTTGAAGTCAGGATTGGTAGAAGCGCCGTTCATGTACCTGGGATTTGAGAAAACATTGGCAGTTCCCCATAATAATTTGATACCGGATGCTTTTTGTTTTTCTTTGGCATACTCTACAATGGCATGCAGGTTCTTTTCGTATTCAGCAACGCTCTTGCCTTCGTCAATAAGGTCGATGTCGTGGAAACAATAGAAGGGAATACCAATTTTGGTCATGAACTCAAAACCGGCATCCATTTTATATTTAGCTTCACTAAGAGCATCACCGCCGGTTGCCCATGGGAATTTCTTGGTACCGGGACCAAAAGGATCGCCGCCGGTTCCGCACAATGTGTGCCAATACGCCATAGCAAAACGAAAGTGATCCTTCATGGTTTTGCCATTCACTACTTTATTTTCATCATAATACCTGAAGGCCAACGGATTCTTTGAATCTTTGCCTTCGAATTTGATTTTTCCAATACCTGGAAAAAATTCTTTGCTACCGATTAATACTGACATGTTCTGATTATTTAGTTGTTAATTATTATTTTACAGTCATTAGTCAATAGTTTAACTATCAACTTAGACGTTTTTTTCCAAAACTATTTTCCAATTTTCGTAAGCCTCTAAACTTGCTTTTTGCTCTGATTTATTTGGCTCTATGACAGCCAGCTTTTTTAAAGAGCTAAATGCTTCACCAAATGATTTGTAAACACCTGAACCAACGCCCGCACCCTTTGCTGCACCTTGTGCTCCATCGGTATCATAAAGTTCGATGGTTGCTCCGGTTACATTAGCCAACGTTGAACGGAATATGGTACTAAGGAACATATTTGCATTACCGGCCCTGATAAT
>DATBXH010000854.1:0-9788 GCA_036514375.1 Bacteroidales bacterium
GTTATTTGTAGGGAGTCAGGTACGTTATAAAAAGCTCTTATGGATGGTGAAATGGTAAGTTGATATTTGTCTGTGGCAATCCGGGTCATCTTACAATCAGCAGGATTGTCGAGCCATGAAGTTTCCTTAACAAATTGCCATTTGCCCACATTAGTGGTTACACCAGTATAGGCATATACGTCATTGCCTGTATACCCTTTCATTCCTGCATTACCTTGTGTGGCATCGAAGGTTATAGTTACCGGCTTATCAGCAGTGGGAATAGCCGGGTTAGTGGTAATCAACTGTGCATTGATTGTTTTCACCATGAAAACCAGTAAAGCGAATAAAAATATTTCTTTCATAAAGGTGTGTTTCAATACGTCGTAGGTCAAATGGAAAGAATGTTGCCTCCTGTTGATATAAAATATTCTAAAGTGGATATCGATAAATTAATTTTAACTTATGAAAGTTTAGGTATCCTGAGAGTTGTGTAAAGTATTATCCATTTAAGGGATCTTATTTGGAATGAAAATGATAGAAAAGAAAGGAAAGAAAGGAAAGGTTATCCTTACTAAGATAACCTTTCCAAATGATAATAAATTAATTAGCCGTTAATGTACCCACAAGCGTCCATGGGTTAAAAGTTATGGTGTACGATCCGTTTGCAGGAACCGGAATATTTGCACCACCTTGTGTCAAGGCACCGAGAGACCCGCCATAATTTGGATTCGGTGCATTCCATGAATTATTTGCCCTGAACTTAAAGGTTCCCGAAGCAGAGAGTGTGGTGGTAACTTTGAAAACTTTGTTCGTTGCATCCCAGGTCAATGGAGTATCAGTACTCCATCCTCCGGAGGTTGCATCGCCAATAATAGACCATGTAGCCAATAGATATGTATAGTTATTGGGAACGCTTAAGTTTAGCGTAACGGAATAATTTCCAGTTGTGACCACAGGGACATTTGAACCACCAGCATCGAGCGTAACTCCATCACCTGCAGTGCTACCATAATTAATAGCCCAGTCGGAGGTTCCTCTGAATTTAAAAGAGCCGCCAGACGTCAAGTCAATATCGATTCCAAAAACACCAGTAGACGGATAATAAGTCATATTGGTCTGAGTTCCCCAACCGCCAGGAGTAGCGTCACCAATAATTCCCCAGGTAGTTGCTGTCAATGAGTATGTCATTGCTCCTTGATCAGCTCGGATTAAATAGTAACCGGTTGCAGGAACGGTAATATTATTACCCGGATTGGTAAGTTTTCCGCTATTGGAACCATCATCGCCAAAGGTATGAGCATTGTCCCAGCTTTGATCTGTAACAAGCTTGATACCTCCGGCAGTTAAGTATACATATCCTTCAGCCGTGGTGGAAGTTGCCGTTGAAATAATATAATTTGCCGAGGTTGTATTACTCCAACCGTTATAATCACCTACAAGCCAGAACTTAGTTATGTTAGCCAATGTTTTGAAGGTAATATCAGCACCATAATTTGTTCCGACCTCATTAATGGCATAGGCACGAACATGATAGGTTGTATTCACTGTTAACGCGGTGATGCCTGCATGAATCGTGTCATTACCGGTATTAGATACTGTAACTTTTGTACCCGATGTGGTCGTGGGATTTGCGCTGGTACTGTAAACAAAACCACGTTCGGTTAAAGTACCTCCTCCGTTGGATGTAAATATACCGTTAAGTGTAGCTGAAGTTTTAGTTATAGCCGTAACAGGTTCTGTCAGGAATATAGCATAGGCTTTTGGAGTGGTAAAACTAACAGTATTGCTGTAACCATTCCCAATAGCATTGGTAGCATAAGCTCTTAAATAATATGGTGTATTACCTTTTAGGTTCATAGCAAAGCTGGCAAATGTACCTTTCCCTGTACCTTCTTTTGTGACAAAAGTCTTATTATTTGCAATTTTGGCATTCGTACTGTCGGGCGAAAGATTACTGGTTAACCCATATACTACACCTCTTGCTGAGATATGGTTCGAATTGTCAAGATATCCGTCATCCGTGATATTAACATTTGTTTGTGCTGTAATTCCACTGTCCTGCTGAGCGATTCTTAATGAGGGAACGATGATGCTTGCTAATTTGGGTAAAGCAGCGGGTGTGGTAAATACAATATCAGTGCCGTAGTAAGTATCACCATTTGACGCTGTACCATAAGCACGGGCATGAAACTTGGTCAGACGACTGACCTTTATTTGGACATTAAAGGCAGCTTGTTTCCCTGATCCGGAGTAAACCACCGTATTATTGGAAACCGTAGGAAGCGTATCCGTACTAAAGCAAATACCACGGGTAGTAAATCCACCTCCGGCGGCAACTATATAACCAACGATGGTTACTGAATCGGAAGTAAGGTTCTGATACTGCGAAGTTGTTAATGTGGGGGCCAACCTTACATCAGCGGTTTCTTTTGTACACGTGGCAAAAAAGAGTGTTACAATAATCAGAAAAATAGAGTTTCGATATATTGATATTTTTTTCATATGTTCATTTTTTTAATATTTACCAGGAATGTTCATGATTTTAGATTTATTTGAACGACATAAGAATCATGGACTTTTCCTGCTCTAAATAAAAAATATACGTTAACAGGAGCAAATGCAAAACTTACTGGCTGACCAGTGTTGCTGTCATTGCGCCGGTTTTTAAATCATCAGATATGGTAATGGTGATTAAATATTTACCAGTTTGAGGGATCAGAATATTTGAGCCACCACTTTTAAGATTTAATACAGCTCCCGATGCAAATGCAGTATTATTGGAAGCGTCAACCCCAAGATTTAAGAGATCGCTCCAACTGTCATTTGACCGGAATTTAAATCCATCACTGGTAGTTGAACCTGATGCAGAAAGAGTATAAGTAATATACCAATAACCTTTCCTTGCATTATAATCCATTTTAGGATCCGGCCCTGACCAATTATCGAATAATCCGATAATGCCAATATTAAACGCAGTTTGAGTAATGGTTTTACCAACAGTATCAATCTCTAGTTTATAGTATCCTGCAGAAGTGACTGAAATAGTCTTTCCGCTCAAAACACGCTTCCCGGAAACGGCATCGGTCAAGGAATAAGTCAGCGATGGGTTTAGTTTTACAAATCCTGAATACTTTGCATCGCTGGTGGAGGACCTCACATAACCATACGAAACACCTCCTGCAACTAAATTTAATTGAGGTAATCCATACAAAACAACTGTAGTCGGCACAGAAGGTGAAATAGAAACAACTGGAGAAACGCCGGCCCCTGCATTCGTCTGATCTAAGACTGCTCTGATTCTAAATTCCACACTATTGTTTACATACGGCAACCAATTATTCAGTAAAACCTTATTCAGATCCGATACTGAAAATTCAAATGCAGAATCTCGTATAGAACTTGCCAACACGGTTGGATTTTTAAAATTATTACCGGCAGTATCAACTTCCAGATAATAAGTCGCTGATGCTGTAAAACCAGGATCAACCTTTGTTCCGGTAAATACAACCTGATCATTTGCCATATCCTTGGTGAAGGATAGGCTTGGAACGGTCAATTTGGGAGATATAGTATTAGTCAATTCAACTTTTGATTCCTGCTTTTGACAGGAGAATAAAAGTCCTACCATCCCAATGAAAGTAAAGTATTTTATAAATTTTTTCATAGTTCAAAGATTAAAAATTAATAACCCGGATTTTGCTTAATATTAGGATTGGCTTGTAATTCCGAGGCCGGTAGAGGAAATACATTCATGTTACTCTCTTGCAGATTAAGTCCGCTAAACGAGTTCCCTTTCCAGGTCCACATATATGAGCCATCAATAAATTGCCCAAAACGAACCAAATCCGTACGGCGTTGTGCTTCATAATAGAATTCGCGACCACGCTCAAATAATAAATACAATGGTTGAGCCTGCAAGGTTGCAGATGTGATATCATAAGCCTTACTTCCTCCAAAGGCACGTTCACGGACAACATTCACATCATTAGCCGCATTCGTATAATCATTTAAATTAGCTTCGGATTCTGCCCTCATCAGATAGGCATCGGCCAGACGAAAGACGGGTATATCAGTACTCGAATAGGCTGAATTATAATTAGGAGCATGGATGGTATCGTTCTTACCACCTACACTATATGCGTCATTTACCTGGTTGTTCGTAAATTTATACACACCAATACCCTGAATATATTGGGAGGTTGAATACATTTGATTGCTTTGCAGTGTCCAGAGGTAAACCCTTTGGTCCGGGCTTTGAGCAAAAATAGAATCGATATGATTTGCAGGAGTAGGAATTTTTCCTCCGTTACTTGCATATATAGTAAGTGTATCCACTAATTCATTCAAGAGTTGAATCTTGCCTCTGTTACCTCCCCAGTTTGTATTCGTGTGTAAACCGAGCTTATTAGCATCAATATATGTGCCATTGCTACAAGATTCAATCAGGAACGTAGAACCAATATATCCTTGTGTATAAATACCATCATAAGCCCATCCAAGAATCATTTCAGGATTTTCAGGATAATCGTTATTTGATCCGAAGTTTTGCCTGTAGTTCTTTGCTAATTGGTATTTACCACAGTTAATTACACTGTCACAATATAGTTTACAGCTATCCCATTTTGCAGTTCCGGTATAAACCTTGGCATTTAAATAAAGTTTGGAGAGCAACATCCAACAAGAAGCTCTATCTGCACGAGGATAGGAAAATCCCGGATCGCCTAACTTATATGCTATATCGTGTAAATCTTTTACTATATAATTAAATAACATAGGTCTGGCCTTAGTTAAATCAGGGTCAATCTGAGAAGGAAAGACCGGACCAATCGGGCTGTTTTCAGTGATGAATGGAGGATTACCAAACATATCAATGGCATAGTAATAAGCCATCGCTCTGAGAAACCTTGCTTCAGCATTATATTTGATAAAATCAGCATCATTACTACTTTTGGTAAGGTTAATCACGCTATTGGCATATGTAACGCTTAAAACAAGTCGATCATAAAGTGCAGTAAGAAATGGGTTTGAGTTTGCCCATGTTTGTTTGTTCAAATCTGCTATACCAGGATCACCCCAGGCACAGGCAGCCTCATCTGTAGTTAACTCCTGAAGGTTCCACATTGCACGAAAAGTCGTGTTAAAATTATCGTCATTTGTAGTAATATCTGCACCTGAAGTAGATGTGGATCCATTTTGACCGGCTATGGCAAAACTGGCATAGACTTTGGCTAAAGCTCCTTCTACCTGAGATTTACTGGTGGCAATATTGCCAGAAGTAATTACCGAAGGATCTATGGGGGTAACGTTCAAGTCTTTCGTACATGATGATACAATCATCATAACAGACACAAGAAATATAGCTGAAATTGAAAATTTATTATTCATGTCTTTAATTTGTTAGAGAATTAATAGGTTAAACTTACACCAATGAGATAGGTACGCGCTCTTGGATAATAGTTATTATCAATTCCATAATTATTATTGTTATACCCAACTTCAGGATCTTGTCCTTTGTATGATGTTATAACGAATACATTTTGAGCTGTGAAAGAAATTCTTAAATCTAGTTTTTTATAGATTTTGTTAATGTTATAACCAATGCTGGCATTATCTAGCTTAAAGAACGAAGCATTTTGTACAAAATAATCTGATGTATATTGGCGATTTACAAATTTAGTATCACTTAAGTAGGTTGGCTCGTTGCGCCAGTAACCCAACGTATACATTTGATTGTACGAAGCAGAAGCTGCAACCTGGTTATACGCATAATTGCCCAAACTTGAACGCCCTGAAGCAGATATATCAAGGTTTTTCCAGTTAAAACGGGCAGAAATTCCCATGGTATAATCCGGCATGGGATTATGGTCAATATATCTGTCTTTCGTAGTTTGATATAATGCACCACCTTCACCTGAAAGGTCAACATAAACACCTTCTATAGGGTTACCTTGGGCATCATAAACCTGCTTGTTCATAAAGAAAGAATGTGCGGGACTGCCAACCTTGTTGACTTCTAAGTAACCTGAACTTAAATCCACATTAGCTTCCTGGATCGTAAAACTTGGATCATTGCTTAACGAAAGCTTTGTAATCTTATTCTGGTTATAAGTCAAATTGAAACCAATATTCAAACTCATGTCTTTCTTTGAGATCGGAATTAGGTTCAACGTTAATTCGTAACCGATGTTTTGCAAACTGCCAACATTGGTCCATAAGTAATTGGAATAATTGGCTCCCATTGCAATAGGGACATTTTCCAGCAAGCGGTCAGTAACACGTTTGTAATAATCGAATGAGCCAGTGACTCTGCTTTTAAAGAAACCGAAATCTAAACCGATATTCTGAGTGGTTGTTTCTTCCCATTTAATGTTGGGATCGTAAGCATTCGGACGCAATGTTTGTACAAAATTATCTGTCCCCATTTGATAATATGCACCTGAATAACCTGAAATATATAACGCCTGACTGGGATAATCATTACCTACAATATTCTGTTGTCCTGTAACACCATATCCTAACCTCAGCTTAAGATCTGTGATGGACTGAACATTTTTAAGGAAGGACTCGTCTTTAATTTTCCAAGCCAAGGCTGCAGATGGAAAGAGCCCCCATCTGTTAGTGGAACTAAACCTGGAAGAACCATCATCACGCAATGTAAAAGTAAGTAAATACCGATCGAAAATTGTATAATTTAAACGGCCAAAGAATGAAACCAGATAATTCTCTGTAATCGATGAAGTGCTATCTATTTTCTCATATGCATGAGTTTCATCAACTACTGAATGATCATAATTATACTTTTCTTGTTTAAAATGTTGCCAGGAATAGCCTCCGGTTACGTCAATTTTACTATGCATTGCATCGATATCTTTGGCATAATTCAAATAAAACTCGAGGATATTGTTATAGTTCTTACCGTTATATATACCAACTCTTCCCCAGTCAGTTCCTGTAAGGGTACCTGGCGCGTTTGTAGGTAGGTTGTTGTGTCCATCGGACTTTGAATAATCGGTTCCTAAGTTCAAGTTTGCGTGCAATTCAGGAATTGCAGGATTCGTATAATCTAATTGAATATTTCCCATTCCCCGCTTAACAATTGCGGCATTATCTCTATCCATGACCTGCTCAAGTGGGTTAGGGGTACCCAGAGATGATCCATGATTAACCCATTGCCAATAAGTCGAAGTATTATTTTCATAAATTGGTTGTGTTGGATCCATAGCAATAGCACTACCCAATGAACCTGCATCACCATAATTTATGTTCGTGTATTCTCCTTTTACGTTAAAATTTACTTTTAAACTATTATTAAGAAAAGACGGGTTGAGATTAATACTTCCTGTTTCTCTTTTAAAACCAGTATTCTTCATGATACCATTGTTGTCTGTATGACCAATGGAGAATCTGTATGGCAATGTTTTATAGGAGCCGGTCAAACTTAAGTTATGATCACTTGAAACTGAAGCTTTGAAAATTTGCTTTTGCCAGTTTGTATTTTGATCACCCAGTATAGACAAGCTCGAAGGACCATTAATGTTTAAAAGAGTTGGAGAGGCTGCAATTTGTCTCAATTGGTCACCTGAATAAACATCCATATATTTTGCTATGGTTGAGACAGAGACGCTACCGTTATATGAAATTTTTAGGGCTTCGCCTTTTGTTCCTTTTTTGGTTGTTATAATTATTACCCCGTTGGAAGCTCTGGAACCGTAAATTGCGGTAGCGGAAGCATCCTTTAGGATTGTAAATGATTCAATATCATTAGGATTAATAAAAGATAGTATATTACTACTGCCATTTACAGCGGTATTATCAATGGGAACGCCATCCACAATAATCAAAGGATCGTTGGACGCATTTAATGAGGACCCACCACGTATGCGAATTGTAGCACCACTCCCCGGAGCTCCATTGGCATCGGTAATAACTACACCTGCACTTTTGCCAACTAAAAGATCTTGTGGAGATGTAATTGCTCCTTTATTAAAATCTTTTGAGCCGACAACATTTACAGCACCTGTAGCATCTCCCTTTTTTACTGTACCATAACCAATAACTACCACTTCGCCAAGTTTGGTTACATCAGTTATCATTGCGACATCGATAGATTGGGCGTTTTCAACGGTCCTTTCTTCAGTAGCATAACCAACAAATGAGAATACCAATACAGAGCCTTTTGGTACCGAGATGTTGTAAATACCGTCTAAATTGGATGTTGTTCCGGTGTTCACACCTTTTACTGCGATGCTCACGCCCGGTAATACTTCACCTGTTGCTAAATCGGTGACTTTTCCCTGAATTTGTAAGTTCTGGCCAAAAACCTGCCAGATTGGGACCATCCACAGTAATGCTAACAGGGTAATACTGTTCAATCTTAGTTTCTTTCTCATAATCTATACATTAGTTTGTAGTTAAAATGAAAAATTAATTAGTAGATCTTGTTAGGAATTGTAAATCTTCACTTTTTAAATAATGCCTGATACATCATTTAACGACTGCAAAGTTAGGTTTTGGTTGCATGGTTATTAGTGATAAACTATCTTGTATCCAATATTTTATGGTATTTTTTTCGCAATCGTTTTCGCGAACGTTTGCGGTTTCGTTTGCAGACAGAAAAATATGCTGCAGAACATAAATTCTGAGCTTTTTAAGGTTGCTTTGCGTAAAATTATAATCTGTTTATATATAAATAAATGGAAGAAAGAAGCAGGTGTCCGGTTTTTGTTCTTATTATAAGTAAAAGCGTCTATTTAACAGGCATTTTGTGATGTTAATTGTATGTTTTAAAATCGATCTTTTAACAAGGATGCGCTAACTTAAAACCTGGTTATATTGAAAGCTAAGTTTCGAAAACGTTTGAATTTAAAATGATCAGCAAATAAATTAGTGGTAGTTATCCTCAAAGGCAGAAAATGTCTAAATTCTAGCAGATTTATGACTTTTTTTCATAAATTTACATAACATTAAATATGTATGAAGGCACATCAGGTTACAATAAAGGATTTAGCTAAGGTTTTGAACATTTCAGTTTCTACCGTTTCACGGGCTTTGAAAAATCATCCTGATATCAGTGCTGAGACTAAGAAGCAGGTTAAAGAATTGGCTCAGAAACTTAGGTATGAACCTAATGCGTTGGCTCTTAATCTGAGGCGTAAGAAAACGAATACCATAGGCGTTATTATTCCTGAAATTGTTCATCACTTTTTCTCTTCGGTTATAAGTGGTATTGAAGATGTAGCTTACGATTTAGGCTATAACGTGCTGGTTTGTCAATCGAATGAGAGTTATGAGCGTGAGGTGATTAATGCACAGGCTCTATTATCGAACCGTGTGGACGGTGTTTTAATTTCTGTTTCCAAAACAACACATGACTTTTTTCATTTTCGCAATTTTATAGACCAGGGGATTCCTATGGTCTTTTTTGACCGGATCTGTCCGGACATTATGACCGACAGGGTGATTACCAATGATGAAGGAGGAGCTTTTCTCGCTACTGAATACTTAATCAATGTCGGGTGTAAACATATTGCGCATTATGCTGCACCACAGAACCTGCTTATTGGACAGGGAAGACTTGCTGGGTATAAGCGTGCCCTGAAGCAATATGGATACACATATGACCCGCGATTAGTTCTGCATTGCGATACGAGGGAATTGGCAGTGGAAAAGACTTCCGGTTTTATTGAGAATAATCCCCATATTGACGGCATTTTTGCAGTGAACGATTCAACTGCTATTGCCGCTATGCAGATGGTGCAGAAAATGGGCAAAAACGTGCCCGGCGATATAGCTTTAATTGGCTTTGG
>DATBXH010000855.1:0-17464 GCA_036514375.1 Bacteroidales bacterium
CAACACCACTTCGGCCGATAATGCCGATTAGCTGCCTCGATCCTACAGTGAGACTAAGGTTGTGAATGCCATTGTTACTATTACCAAATCTGAAATCAAGGTTTCTGACATCCACCTGCAGGTCTACTTTTTCGTTGGTAAGGAAAATGCGCAGCGTTTCATTATAATAAACAGGTTCAAAGTTTTCTCCTTTGATGGATGACCCTTTTGTGAAAAAATAAATATGATCGGAAAAAACGGGCTGGTTGTTCAAAAGAACTGTATGACTGCCTTTGTAATTGAATAAAATGGTATTTGTACTTTCGATGTAAAGGAAATACAGCTGCCCGTGAAGATTTTTTTTCAGATGAAATTTCACCCCAATGTCATAATTGGTATTACCGGCAATGATCAGGAGCTTGTGAGGGTCAGGAATGCTGTATAGTTTATTGGAAATAAAACCTCTGCAGTTCAGGTACTCTGTTTCGTTTATCTGGAATTTATCGACCAGGAAATTTAGAATCCCGGAAAAATCCTGTGTCTCCCTGTTCAAATCACTTGGATACCGTAAGAGCGTTTTCTCAAAGAGGAGCAACCTCAGCAGGACCATGAATCGTTGCTTTCCTGAAATATTCGTATCTATTTGTTCGATTGTTTGGTATAACATTTTGATAGATGACTGGCTGTTTGAAGTTTTTTGTGCCAGTGCATATTCCTGGTGGTATTCGTTGAAAAGCTTGAGACTTTCGGCAGCAATCTGCGGACTCAGATCCTTGAGCAACGAAGATTTAAGGAAATCTTTTATATTTTCAGTAAGCAGATATGGATATACATTAGATAACAGTGCAAAAAGCCTAAGCAGGTAGTCAAGAAAAATTACATCCATAGAATTACATTTTAGCAAAGATTAATTCCACACAACCGCAGCCATTTTCCAGGTTGGAAACGT
This sequence comes from Bacteroidales bacterium, assembly GCA_036514375.1. GTDB lineage: Bacteria > Bacteroidota > Bacteroidia > Bacteroidales > JAAUTT01 > JAAUTT01. The sequence goes on from DATBXH010000855.1 coordinate 929, forward strand.
TGAGCCTGCCATTATGAATTTCCATTATTTGTTTCACTATAAACAGACTCATTACTGATTTTTGATGGATGTTATCACTTATAAACTGAAAAGGTAAGAGCAGCCTGTTCAATATTTCCGGAGAAAAACCATTACCACTGTCGACGCAGCTAAAGATGACAGAGCCTTCATTTTCTTTTAATGCAAGTGTAATTTCACCTCCTGTTGGTGAGAACCTTACAGCATTTGATATAATATAAAGAAATGCTTTGAACAATAGGTCTCTGTCTGCTGTAATAAACAGATTGGCCTGTAAAGAATCAGCATTAACTGTAATGCTTTTCTCCTGGATATGCTGCCCTTCCTCCAGCAAAGAAAACTGGACAATATTTTTTACGTTTACACTAATCAGATTTAAAGGATATTGTTTGTTCACCAGTTGGTTAAAAAACAAAGCCTTCTGTGTAAATTCTTCGAGCTTTCTTACCGAAGTGCTTAGTGTTTCCATGAGACTCTGAAAAGTCGAAGAGTATTCGTGGTTTTTAATGAGATTGATGGCTCCTGCAATGCCATCCAATGGGGTTCTTATTTCCTGACTAATAAAAAACAAATAATCTGTTTTCATTTTATCCAGATTATTCAGATCCTGGTAAGCTTTTTCCAACTCTTTTGTGCGTTCGGCAACCTTTAGTTCCAGGTCCCGGTTTAATTTTTTTATAAGATCAGTCTTATGTTTCAGTTGAAGGTGTGTTTCGATCCTGGCCAGCAGCTCTTTGGAGTTGAATGGCTTGGCAATATAGTCCTGACCTCCCGATTCAAATCCTGCAATTACATTATCCTCGTCGGTGAAGGCAGTAAGGAAAATAACCGGTATTTCCTTTAACCTTTCATCTTTTCGCAGGATTCGGCAAGCCTCAAAACCATTCATCTGTGGCATATCTACATCGAGAAGAACTAAATCGTAATCGTATGATTTTTGCAGCAGATCAATTGCCTGTTGTCCGTTTGTGGCAAATCCTATCCGATAACTGGCTTCTTTCAGGATATTGCCAATGACCTGGATGTTTTTTGTGTTGTCATCAACAATCAGGATATTAAATGCTTTCTTGGTTTCGGATGACATATTAATCTTTCGTTAGTTCTTTTAATCTATCAATCAAAGCTGGAAATCCTTTAAGGGTTTCTGTCAGTTTTTCAATCTCAAAGCAATCGGCATGTGAGCATATTTCGTCTCCGAATTGCTCCAGTGGTTTAAATGATTGTTGTTTGCCTAGTTCTGAAATTTCCTGTCCGAGCGCTTCCAAATAATCGATCCTTTGGTTTTGCATTGCCTCTTCGTATCTCGGATATATTTCTTTCTCCAGAATACTAATTATTTGAGGCAGTTTTGCCCTTTGATCCCGGCTTATTTTTAATTGCATTCCGGCTGGTTTTTCACCGCCTGCCATAGATGTGGAGATTTTGTGAGGAAGAAATTTGATAAGAATTTCATATAATCTGTTGAGGTTGATAGGTTTTAACAAGTAACCATTAAACAGTGATTTATATTCATCACTCTCAGGTTTGGCATGAATGCCTGTTGAAATGGCTATAAGCGGGATTGTTTTAGTCGATTCTTGCAACTTAAGCTTTCGCGCGATTTCTATTCCGTTTATAGTTGACATTTCCAGGCTTAATATGATAAGATTAGGCAATTGCTCTCCAGCAAGCCGGATACCATCCTGACCATTAGTCACAGTGAGTATGGTCAGGGCCGAGTTCTCGAACAGATCCGACATTAGTTTTAATGACGACGGTGTTTCGTCGCAAATAAGAATCTTTCCTGATTCGAAAGAGACTGACTGAGGATCAAAAACTTCTTCTTTCTTCGTTATCTCAATGTCCTTAGCAATTTCAATGTTCTTTAAGTAAACTTTGAATGTGCTTCCTTGTCCAGGGGTACTCTCAACTGATATTTCACCATTCATCATTTCTACCAGTCTTTTGGTGATTGTTAATCCAAGGCCTGTACCACCGTATTTTTTTGTGTTCTGATCCTCCTGCTGTCTGAATGCCTCGAAAATTAATTTTTGCTGCTCTTTACGAATGCCAATACCCGTATCTTTTACCGAGATAAGAAGATCAATTTTTGTGTCACCTGCCGTTGAAGGTTGGTGGTTAAGGGTTAGTGCAACGGAACCTGCATCAGTGAATTTAACAGCATTGCCAACCAGGTTAAATAGCACCTGACGTAAGCGGGTTTCGTCAATGATAATATAATCGGGTAAATTTCCTCCGAAAATGACATGAAAGGCCAGGTGCTTTTCCTTTATTCTCTGATTGAATATGGTTTCGATATCCCGAACCAGGTGTGTCAGTTTTACAGGTTGATATTGAATGTTGAGTTTCCCGGCTTCAATTTTTGAAAGATCCAGAATATCGTTTATAATAGACAACAAGCCCTGGGCGCTGCTCCGTATGGACTCCACCTGGGAACGTTGTTTTATATCTTTCACCGAAGTATAGAGTAAATCGGAGAAACCAACAATAGCATTCATGGGAGTCCGTATCTCATGGCTCATGTTTGCCAGAAATTCACTTTTGGACTTAGTGGCAGATTCTGCTTTTGTTTTTGCTATCTGTAACTCTTCGATAAGCTGTTTCCGTTCAGTAATGTCCCTGCTTACGCCCAGAATACCTCTGAACAATCCGTCAGCATCATAGATTCCACTATAGTTTATTTCCAACCAAATGCCTTCACCATCCTTCCGGTATTCGTATAACTCCAATGAATCTTTCTCTATGGGAACTCCCATTTTTACTTTTTGACCGATTTCACTAAGCTTGTTTTTTATTGTAATTGCGGAAGTTTGGCTAAAAATTTCTTCAAACTTTCTTTCCATGGTTTCTTCAGCAGTGTACCCCGTCTGGCGTATTACCGAAGGACTAACATATATAAATTTGCCCGATAAGTCCATCATCCAGATGACGTCGCTTATATTATTGGCAAGTAAACGGTAACGTTCCTCACTTTCGCGTAATTCCGTTTCAGCTTTTTTTCGCTTGGTTATATCGCTGAAGATTACTACTGCCCCTATGATTTGTCCATCTTCCCAAACAGGGGTGCCAAGGTATTCAACAGGAAAGAACGTACCGTTTTTTCGCCAGAATACTTCATCGCTTCTGTGTTGAATACACCCATTTTTAAACGAGAGGTAAATGGGACATTCCTCCGGCGGGTAAGGATTTCCGTCTGCTTTTGTATGATGGATCATATGATGAAGGCTTTTTCCCAAAAGTTCCTCAAGGGACCAGCCTAACATATCAATGGCAGCCGGATTAATAAATGAAACTTTTCCTTCCGAGCCAATTCCATAAACGCCATCGCCAATGGCATTGAGTAATAATTCGTTTTGGCGCTTAGCCTTCTCGGTTTCGGCAGTTCGAAGCTCCACCAGGTGCTCCAGGTGATTCCTGTATACCTGCAGTTCTTTTTCGTCCTTTTTCCGTTGGGTAATATCAATAAAAGATACAATCACTCTCGAAAGCGATGATTCATATCCGGTAGGAACTGCCCATCGCAGAATGACAAATTTTTCCTGTCCTGAAGCAGTTAAAAGTTCCTGTTCAAGATCAAACATTTTTTTCCCTTCCGCTATATAAGCAAATTCCAATGCCAGGTTACTGAAGGTTCTTTCGCTGAATAAAATTGTCAGGTCATTGAAAAGATCTTCTTTATCCTTAATTTCATGCAAATCAAGTACAGCCTTATTAATGCCGATAACTTTAATCTTGGAAGCCAGGTCCTTTACGATAGAAGGATTTTTATCAAAAAAGTCCAGAAAGTCAGTAACCCCTTTTTGTTTCAGCAGGTCAATTTCTTTTTTTATTTCGGAAAAATCTTCTTCCCATATAGGAGTGGGTGAATCCTCGAAAAGACTTTGATAGCGTTTCCTGCTGTCAAGCAATTCTTCTTCCGCCCGTTTGTGATCAGTTACGTCTCTTGAAATGCCGAATGTTCCAATGATATTGTTGTCTTTGTCGCGGAGAGGCATCTTTGTGGTGAGCACCCAGGTAACCGGTTTATCCGGATATGTTTCCTTTTCAAGGATATTGTATAACGGTTGTTCGGTTTTAATTATGTTTTGTTCATCGTCAAAAGCTTGCCTGGCGTGTTCTTCGGAAAACAAATCGAAATCGGTTTTCCCGATTACTTGTTTCGCCTCGGTAAACCCCAATTTGTTTACCATCGCCTTGCTTAGCTTCATTATTTTACTTTCCGGATCTTTAAAGTAGATAGCATCCGGATAATTATTCATGAGAGCTTCCAGAAGATATTGGTGCCATTCCAGATTTTCTTCTGTTTTTTTTCGTTCTGAGATATCGTTCAAAATAAGCAATAGAAGGGATTCTCCCGGGCTATTGAGGACTGTAAGAAAGCAGTCAAGCCATACCTCCTTTTGGAAAGAACTTACGAAATTGAGGTCCTTTTGATATGATTGCCCTGTTTTCAGCACTTTTTGCGCCATCGTGTACAGTCCTGATTTCCTCCATGATTCTAATTTGTGAAAATTTTGATTCAGCATTTGATCCATACTGGCCCCACACATTTCGGCGGCTGCTTCGTTGGTAAACATGCATTGTCCCGATTCTTTGTAAGTAAGTATTCCTACTGCCGAGGCTGCAAGTATTTTCTGGTTCAGGGATAATGTTTCAGCAAGCTTTTGTTCTGTTTGCTTGCGGTTTATAGCGTAACGAACCGACCGTACCAGCAATTGTCCGGTAAGCTGCCCCTTTATCAGATAATCCTGGGCCCCGTTACTCATGGCTTCTTTAATGATATTGTCATCATCAAGGCCGGTAAGTATAATCACAGGCAACCACGACGCAGTTTTTTGGACACGCTCAAATGTTTCAAATCCATGGCTGTCAGGTAATGATAAATCCAGTAAAATGGCGTGGAAAGAATTACTTTGATCTTTAAGAAGACTTAAACCGTCCGAAAGGTTAAAAACCGTTTTCAGAGAAAATTCTTTGCCGTAACTCTCAAGAATTCCCTCTATTAGATTAACGTCAAGCGGATTGTCTTCAATCAGTAATAAGCTTAGCCTTTCTGCCATGATTTGAATAGAATGAATTAAAGATCTATAGGATGATTCAGCAGATTATTGTGGTATTTAAATTACACATTTTTTTTGAAAGTCCAGCTTATCTGCTTTGATTTGTTATTACCAATAAAATAGTGACGACTGTTATGGAAATTTGTGCGAGATGGTAATAGCGTTCTAAAGCTATAAGTATTTTGACTTTTGGTCTTCGTTTGAATGCCAAATTAGTTTTGGTCATTCCTGAATTTTTTTCTATATTTAAACAACAATCAACATCGGTGTATTGCTAGGGTTTAATATCTGAAAATTTAATTCATGCTATTTTCGAAATCACCAGAACAGAAGTTAAAAAAGGCGATAACCTGGATAAGGAGCCTGAAGATAAATGTTCCGTCGAACCCGGAAGAGATTAAGCTTATTACCAGGCTGGATCTTAGTTTTAGAGGTATTGTCAAGCTTCCGGAAGAAATCGGTTATCTTGAAAACCTCACTGATTTGAACCTTTCAAACAACGGCCTGACGAAACTCCCGAAGGAATTGAATAAAATCAGGAATCTTCGTTCCCTGAACCTTGGTTATAATTTGTTTTCTTCCATACCGGATGTGATTTTTCATATGGATAAACTGGAAGAGTTTAACATGGAGGCTAATCAGATAAAGAGCATTCCTTCATCCATTGCTAACCTTGCCAGACTAAAAAAAGTAAATCTGTTTGCAAATCAAATTTCAGGCTTACCCGCTGAATTTTGCACATTGGGGAACCTTGCGTATTTAAATATGGCTTTAAACAAGCTTTCCAAATTGCCTTCCGCCTTTGCAAATCTTACAAATATTGTTGAGCTTGAACTTTGGCTGAATAAGTTTGAACTTATACCCGATGTCGTTACCAAACTTCCTAAGTTGCATGATTTATATAATTCATTCGATACGGATAAGCTTAACAAAGCGCTGGTGATGGCTGTTTTTTCAAATAATCTGCAACTGGCAAAGAAATTAATTTTTCACGGCGCAGACGTTAACTTCAGGTTAAATGGATTTGGTTCGCAGTTATTTACAACTCCGCTTTTCGAGGTAAAAAGCACCGAAATGATTAACCTTTTACTTAAAAGTGGTGCTGATCCAAATCTTAAACGTGAAATTATAAAGTATGTGTCTTCGAAAAACGGAAACGAAGAAATACGCAAAACAGGAAAATTTGAGACATTCCTCTCCGTTCGGCATATTGAGAAGATTGATAAATATATTAAAAGCCTGAATATTACTCCGGGTGAGGAGAAAGCTTCTATGAACGATTCGGATGAAATATTTTAGATGACAGGCACTTCTGAATTCTAATCCTAACGTCTTTTTGTAATCAAAACAAATCAAGAAATTAAATCTTTAAATTATAAGGAAAAGGTTTAAAAATGTTTTATTTTGCGCCATAATCTGTAATTATTTTTTTAACTATATTCAATCGAATCGTTTAGAGTTAATACTTAAAATAGGTGGCCGTGAAAAAGTCTCAAAAAAACGGAAACTCATTTGAAAAGGCACCGTTCCCGGCCTGGCTGCGGTTGTCTTACCTGGTTGTTATTCCTGCCATTATTACAGGAGGTTTCTTATTTTATAAGGATCAGAGCCAACAGCTAAAGAGCGATGCGGAATCGAATCTTAAGGCTGTTGCACAGCTTAAAGTTAGTCAAATAGTGCAATGGTGGTCCGAACGGATGGGTGACGCCTACCTTATTATGGAAAATACGGATATTACAAGTTCGTTAAATTCTCCCCAGGTACAGTCAAATCTTCTAAGAAGGTTCAAAAGCCTGAAGGACCATTATTTTTATCGTGATGTATTACTGGCCGATTCTTCCGGCAAGATCTTATCAGGTACCGGCGACTGCAGAACTCATTTGGATCCTGGGACATTAAACGTTCTGCGGACTGCTTTTGAGAATAAAAAACCGGAGGCGGTTGATTTATATTACAATACCTTTGAAAAATATGAAGAAATCGATATTGTTGTTCCTCTGTTAGATCCTTTGAAAAGTGACGCGAGACCGAAAGGGGCTATTGTTCTTTGTATTAATGCAAGGCAGTACCTGTATCCGTTGATACAGGCATGGCCCATGCCCAGCCAAACTTCTGAGACATTACTCGTCAGAAAGGAAGGCAATAGCGTATTGTTCTTAAATGATTTGCGTCACCGGAAAAATACGGCACTTAAATTTTCAATTCCTTTAAGTCACAATTCCTTGCCTGCCGCAGTGGCTGTAAATGGAAGACAAGGTGTATATGAGGGAATGGATTACAGAGGTGTTAAGGTGCTGTCCTATCTCCAGCAAGTGCCAGGCAAACCCTGGTATATGGTTTCAAAAATTGATGTTAACGAGGCTTTTGCTCTTGCGCGGTTTCGAGGATCACTTATTTTCGTATTAACATTAATGTTGGTGACCGTCGTGTTCACGGTTCTTTTATTTTTATGGAAACACGGACGTCAGATATATTATAAGGTGTTATACCAAAAGGAACTGGATACGCAGGCTTTGCGAAAACATTTCGAGTACCTTGTTAAATATGCCAACGACATCATTCTGCTTGCCGATAAAGATTACCGGATTATGGAATTAAACGACAGGGCTTGCGAAGAATATGGTTATTCCCGCGATGAAATGCTAACTCTCACGCTCAAAGATTTCGTGGCTCAGGGAGACAGAATGCACTACCAGGAAAGGATGAATGAGCTGAAAGAAAAAGGGTCTTACATCAGGGAAGGAGTGCACCAGCGAAAGAACGGCTCTGTCTTTCCCGTTGAAATTAGCGGCAGGTATATAGAAATTGATAATTCCCAATATTATCAAAGCATTGTCAGGGACATCACCGAACGTAAGGAAATAGAGGATAAGCTGAATAATACACTGGTGGAACTAAACATTAAGTACAGTGAGCTAAAGGCAGCCGAAGAAGAGCTTAGTGCAAATTTTGAAGAGATTCAGGCCGCTGAAGAGGAATTAGCGATTCAAAATGAAGAATTGCAAATTTCGAAGGAAAGGGCAGAAGAGAGCGACCGGCTGAAAACAGCTTTTCTGCAAAATATGAGCCATGAGATACGCACACCCATGAATGCCATTATGGGATTTTCGCAATTACTTAAAGAAAACATGCACGATCCCGATAAATTAATGGAGTTTTCCGAAATTAATAACCGCCGTGGGAGCGATTTACTCGCAATTATCGATGAAATACTGGAGGTGTCGAGGATAGAAACTGGTCAGCTTCGTGTGGTGGCTAAGGAATGTGATATGAACCTGCTGCTCGATGAGCTTTATACTTTTTTTGTAAACTATAAGAGTCAGATGCACAAGGGACACATTACCATTGGTTGTCGAAAAATGGAAGAGGCTGACCCTGTCATTCTAACGGATATCATTAAATTCAAACAGATTTTTATCAACCTGATCCAAAATGCACTTAAATATACGGAACGGGGAAGTGTTCAATTCGGATTTGAAAAGATTGAAGATAACAATTTGTTGTTTTTTGTTTCCGATACAGGCAAAGGCATACCTAAAGACAAATATCACAAGATTTTTGAGCGTTTTATGCAAATCGATATAAGTCAGGCTTCCATCAGAGAGGGGTTGGGGTTAGGGCTTGCCATTGTAAAAGGACTGGTAACATTGCTTGGTGGTAAAATATGGGTTAAGTCTGAAATAGGACAGGGATCCGAATTCTATTTTACAATTCCCAACCGGCCGGCTGTGGCAAAAGCCGATCCGTTTGAACCGTTGTATAACAGGTGGCCGGACGAATCTTCATATCATTGGGAAAATAAGACATTCCTGATCGTGGAGGACGATTTTTCGAGCCGCGAATATCTTAAGGAATTACTCGACAGAAAAGGAGCAAAATTGCTTTTTGCCAGAACCGGTGCCGAAGCTGTTGACACCGTACTAATGGATATTAAAATAGACCTTGTATTGCTTGATCTAAGGCTACCCGATATAAATGGAATTGCGATTGTTGAAACGATTAAAAAGATGAAACCGGCAACTCCCATTATTGCCCAAACTGCTTTTGCCATGGAAAGCGACAGGGAAAAATGCCTGGCCGCCGGCTGTGATGCATTTATTGCCAAACCTGTATTGCCTGACGAACTTTATAAGCTTATTTCGGATTACATTGTCTCGTAATTACCTGAGGTTGTCTGACAATTTGCCAAAATTATGCACGAAAAGTTTTAATAATAAAAATAGTAGCTGACATTTTCCAATACTTTATAACAATTGATTTTACTCATATTGAGCTAGTTTTGAACAAAATCTGTTCAAAACTTTTATTGATTTATTCCAACCCGGTAATTGTAATTTTATAATTTAGAGCTTGAAACCTGCTGTGATGTGGTGGATTTTTTAGGAAAGCTGAGGTAAAGTTCAGAGGGTTTTAAGACATATATTAGCGGAGGCCGGTTTTTATATAAACACGTTGAAAAGTTGATGTTGCTTTGTCCGATCGTTGATGGAGCACCGTATTAAAGGCTTTTTTAATTAGAAACTTTAAATACTAACTTAAAACATGGTTTATGGCAAAAGAAGATTATGATGCTTTAGCCTCCGCTATCGAGGCCGTGAACAGAGATGACGCTAAGGAACCGGATATACCTGTTGCAGTAGCCTTGCAGGAAGCCGAAGATCTTAACGCATGGTGTTTAGCTGATAAAGAAGCCCTAGTGAAAGCAGGCTTGGATTGGACCCTGGTAGACTCTCTACCGAAACGCACAGGCGCATGCCGTTATGTGCAAAGCCTTTGGCAGAACGATTATCGTACTCAGGAAGAAGCACAAAAAGAATGGAAACTACAGGCACCTGATGCTTATAAACTGCACGATGATTTGATTCATGACTTCCTGCATGCTTTCTTTGCTATCCCCGACCTGTTGAGCAAGACCCAGAAAATTGCCGAAGGCTCCGGTAATGCAGACATGATCCAGGATCTGAGTGATTTGTCCCAGTTGGGCAAGAACAATCCCGAGCCTCTTAAAAAAATAAATTTTGATGTAACATTGCTTGATAAAGCAGCTGCACTCTCCACGAGTTTACCCGTATTGCTGGCCCAGGCAAACGGGCAAAAACTTGGTGATAACAAAATGAAGATTCTGCGGGATAAATCATATGCTTACATGAAACAGGCCGTTAGTGAAATACGCCGTAACGGCCAATATGCTTTCTGGCGTAACGAAGATCGAAGGAAAGGGTATGTGAGCCGGTATTATAAGCAAAGGCCTTCGGCAACTAAAACCCAGCCACAACCACCACAACAGACAAAATAAGAAATTAGAGGTGTTTTTATAATACGGGAGTGAGTAGTAATAGCGTCCGGCTTTAAGAGCCGGGCGCTTTTTTAGTTCTAATTGGTCAATTCAGGTTTTGACTAACTCTGTCCTTTAGGACTCCTATCTTCCCGTTCCATTCCGAACTTTTAAATATTCTCCGGACACCTCCAAACCCTGCCGGAAGGGTAATTCTCATGCCGGGACGGTAAAATTCCCGCCGGGAGGTCAAATCTTTCGCCGGAGATGATAAAAGTCATTATAAATGCTAAAAAACCTTCGCCGGGAGGGTAAACTTCCCGCCGGGAGGGGTAAAACTTTCGCCGGACGCCTAAAACCTTCGCCGGGAGGCTATGGATAAGGGTTTGGAGCATTCAGTCGCATAGCGGTGCCCTCTTTGTAGAAAATGTGAACGGGAATAAACCCTAAGCCGCGTATGCGGTGACCTCTTAAATCTTATAATCAGGCGATAAATGCAATGAAAAACAATAAGTCAACGCGATGCGGCTCTTATCTCCGGCGGATGCGAATTGCTACAAATAGGTCGCTGCGATGCAGCTGGAGCGGAAATTTTAAATGCGTTTGCCCTGTTTATAGGGTAAGTCTTTTGCAAAAGCATTGCGTTTTTTTTATTTTTAAATTTTAAATAAGTTTCTAAGTATCAGTTTATGCAAGTCAGCCCTGATAAAAGTGAAGATCATAAAACCGCCGGAATCTTAAAACCGGGAATGAATTTTGAAATCCGTTTCAACGAGTTAAAACGATTCAAAGAGCGTTTCAACCATTGCAATGTTCCCTGGCAATGGGAAGAAAATTCGGCTCTGGCTTGCTGGGTCAGCCGGCAAAGGAGTATTTATAAAAATAAAGGGTCGCTTGAATTTTACCGGCAACGCATTGAACGGTTAAGCTCCATTGGATTTAACTGGACCATTAGAAAACGAACGGACTGGGATGGTATAATTGAAGAACTTAAAAAGTTTAAGCAGCAATTTGGCCATTGCGATATTCCTCAACACTGTAAAGATTATCATCAGTTGGGAGCTCATGTCCACAGACTCAGACGGCTTTATAAAAAAAAGGATTACCAAAATTTATCGCCTGAAATCATAGAAAAGTTAAATGCAATAGGGTTTACCTGGGCTATAAAAAAACGAAAAAACTGGGACGGCTTAATAGAAGAGCTTATGCAATTTAAGCAACAATTTGGACATTGTAATGTTTCCCAACTCAGTAAAGAATATCGTCGGTTGGGAAATCATGTCAACAAGCTCAGGCTGCTTTATAAAAAAAGGGATTACCAAAAGTTACCGCCTGAAATCATAGAAAAGCTAAATGCAATAGGGTTTACATGGACTATAAAGAAAAGAACAGATTGGGAAGTAATGTTCTGCGAATTAAAAGAATTCAATGAAATATATGGTCGTTTTGACAAATTTGTCGGAAAGAAACAGGGTTTTATTAACTGGGAATGTTCACAAAGGAAAAAATACAAAAAAGGTAAATTATCACAGGAACATTATCACCTGTTAGATTCCATTGGTTTTTTTGAACATCCGAGCGGGGAGCTAAAATCAGTTCTGCAGAAATATAAAAATGTGTTAAGCTTCGAAGGTTTGGAAAGCTGCCTGGAAGGCGAAGACAGAGGTTATATTAATATTTTTGTAAGAAGCAAGACCCTCGAATTTCACACACCATTATGGGAGAAACAGCTTAAAGAGTTTCTTTTACAATTTTCATATGAAATCCCCTGGTCAGAGGGTATGAATTGCATGATCAGATATGAAAAAATTTTTAATGTAAGAGGGATTGAACGGCAGATAAATTGCCCGGTGAATACGATACAAAAAGCTCTCCGGGGCACTAATTTAATTCCTGTTAAATGGGAAGAACCTCTGGAAATTTTCTTGGGTAAAATGGCAAACGATTTAAAACTTGCATTAGAGTAGCCTGGTACATTCATCTTGGAACTTATGAAATCAGTTTTTTATGATTTCGGGTTCGTAAACTGTTCGTTAATCTTCGAAATCAGCAAATCCCTTCGGATAGGTTTACTGATGAAGTCGTCGCATCCGCTGGCAAATGCTTTGTTCTTATCTGCTTCCGAAGTATAAGCGGTTTGGGCTATTACGGGTAGGTCGGGTCTGAGCTTTTTTATTTGTTTTGTAGCCTCAAAACCATCCATTTTAGGCATTTTTATGTCCATCAGTACCAAGGCTATTTCAGCGTTTGTTTTACAGGCTTCAACGGCTTCCAATCCATTTACTGCCCTCATGAGTTGTACTTTCAGGTCGGATAATAATTCCCGAATCAGGATAAAGTTTGAATCTTCATCTTCAGCCACCAATATGGTTCCGGGCTTACCCGTATCAATTCCCGTACCACCTGGTTCGATTGACTCTTTCATGTAAACGGGTTCCGGTTTTTTGTACAGTATGGTAAAATAAAATGTGGAACCTCTCTGCAACTCCGATTTCAACCATATTTTACCTCCCAGCAGCTCAACATATGCTTTTGAGATGGATAGTCCCAGGCCTGAGCCCCCAAACTGACGGGTAGCCATGGTTTCGACCTGACGAAAGCGCTCAAATATCTCATCGTGCATATCGGCTGAGATGCCTATACCCGTGTCCTCCACATAAAATTCGAGATATGCACCCTTCAGATTATAACCAAAATTGACAAAGCCTTTTTTTGTAAATTTTACTGCATTGCCTACGAGATTGAAAAGAATCTGGGTCAGCTTTGTCGGGTCGGTCAGGATAGTGGCTTCGGCGTCGGGCAATGCTGTTTGGTAGTTCATCACTACCTCTTGTTTTTGCGCTAACTCCATAAATTGCTTGTGCAGGATTTTAAAAGTTGAATTCAGGTTAAATTCCTTTTCCTGAACTTTTTCCTGTCCTGTTTGGATGGTAGCAATGGTAACAATATCGTTGATAATAGCGAGCAACTGATTGGTGCTTTGTATGATGATCTCCGTATAGTAGGTGCGTTTTTCCGGCGATATGGCAGGGTCAGACAGAAAGCCCGAGAATCCAATGATAGCATTCATGGGTGTGCGGATCTCATGCGATATGTTTTGCAGAAAAGCTGTTTTCAGTTGATCGCTTTCTTCGGCTTTTTCTTTCGCAATCACTAAATCGTCAAGGATTTTTTTCTTTTCCGAAATATCTTCCGAAATCAGGATATAATTAACCATTTGCCCTGCATCGTCCACCAATGGTGAAATGATCACATTTTCCCAAAACATTGTTCCATCTTTCCTCCTGTTTTCAAATTCGCCCTGCCAAACATTCCCGGACTTGATGGTTTTCCACATATTTTTAAAGATTTCCGAAGAACAGCATTCAGGTTTAAATATTCCGGGTTTTTGCCCCTTTACCTCTTCATGTGTGTATTGCATGTAGGAAGTAAATTTGGTATTGGTAAATTCTATATTACCATGGTCATTGGTGATGATGATGGAAGCCGGACTTTGTTCAATGGCCTTACCGAGTGTCTGCAATTGTTTTTCGGCTTGTCTTTGTTCCGTGAGATCCCGGATCACCATACTGGTTTTTTCTTTCTGGTCCTTATCCATAAAGATGGCAGAAGAAACTTCGGCCTGGAATTGCGTTCCGTCTTTTTTTACAAAGGTCAGTTCACCTTTTGCCCTGCCGGTTTTGCTCCGTTCTTCCAGTAAAGTTGACAGGTTGGGACTTAATGGATCAACTAATCCGTTTCTGCCGGCCTTGCAGATTTCTTCTTCAGTCATGCCAAACAATCTGCATGCAAAATTATTAGCAGCAAATATGTTTCCCTCCGGTGAAGTTAACAGAATGGCAACGCTGGAGTTATCGTATATTGATCTGTAAAGCTCCTCACTTTCCCGTAAGGCGGACAGGGCATCTTTACGTTCTTCGTTAATCTGTTTATTTCTCAGAACTGATTTAATAGTGGGTACCAATCCCTTAATGTGTTTTACCGATTTTATGACATAGTCGGCTGCCCCCATTTTCATGGCCTGAATGGCAATTTCTTCCGATCCTGTACCTGTAACAATAATTACCGGCAGATCCGGATCTTTTTCTTTCACAATCTGTAATACCTGCAGGCCGTCGAATCCAAGAATATTAAAATCGCTCAGCACTAAATCAAAACAACCGTGAGCAATGTGGTATTCAAATTTTTCACGGGTATCGGCTTCCACAACTTCAAACTCATCATGCTCATTCAGGAGCGTATCTTTAACAAGTTGCCGGTCGTGAAGGTTATCATCGATATGGAGAACGCGGGTTTTTTGTTGCATAATCCAGTCTGTTATTAGTTGTTTTAATTGCTATACACTGGGAGCACCGATGTTTAATGTAAACCAGTAATCATCAATTTTTTTTACAACATCAGTAAATCCATCAAACGAAACGGGCTTAAGCAAATAGCTGTTTGCACCGATATCATAACTTAATGCACGGTCACCTTCTTCTTTCGAAGAGGTAAGTATAATGACAGGAATGCGCTTTAACCCTTCCGTGCTTTTTATCTGTCGTAGTACTTCAAAACCGTCTATCCCCGGCATTTTAAGGTCGAGCAATATAAGATTGGGCATCGGGTATAAATTCCTGTCGTCATATTTGTGTCGTCCGAAAAGATAGTCGAGTGCCTCTTGTCCGTTTCGGGCCACGTTTATTTTGTTTTTAAGTCTGGCCTCTCTGAATGCGTCTAAGGTAAGTACTACATCCATGTTGTTGTCGTCTACCAGCAGTATTTGCGCAAGATTGTCCATACCGTATTATAATTTAGGTTCCTGTAAATTTACATAAAAAGTAGAACCTTTACCAATTATTGAGGTCACCCAAACTGATCCGCTCAGCATAGTTACCGCCTTTTTAACAGTAGCAAGGCCGATGCCTGTGCCAGGATATTGATCGTCGCTATGCAAACGTTGAAAAATATTGAATATTTTCTCCCAGTATTCTTCAGGTATACCAATACCATTGTCCGAGAATTTGATAAGATAAGCCCCGTTTTTTTGTTCGCAGCTAATATTTATTTCCAGGTGTTCGTTGGTGCGTCTGTATGTTATGGCATTTTCGGTCAGGTTTGTAAATATTTGCCGCAACAGGCTTTCATCACCCTGGATAACAGGCAGGGCATTTATGATATTGAATTGAGCCTTGATTTCATCCAGTTTTTGCTTAAAATCGGAATGAATCGTTTCGAGGATATCGTTGAGAGGAACCGGACGTATATTTATCGATTTACGGCCAAGCCTTGAGTAATTGAGCAGGTCGTTAATGAGTTGTTCCATGCGAACGCTGGCTTCCACAATATAATCCATATATTGTCTGCCTTCTTCGTTAAGTGATTCCCGGTGCCGGCGTGCCAGAATTTGTGAAAATCCGAATATGGCTCTTAGCGGCGCCCTCAAATCATGCGAAATTGAATAGCTGAACGATTCAAGTTCCTTGTTGATAGCCACCAGTTGGGCCGTTCTTTCCGCAACACGTTCTTCCAACGTCTGGTTCAGTTTTTTTATTTCTTCCGAAGCTTTTTTTCGTTCTGTAATATCCATAACCGTACCTTGCAATCTTACCGGATTACCGAGAGAGTTGCGTACTAGTTCTGCCTGAGCATTTACCCAAAGAATTTCACCAGTGGGACGGACAATGCGGTGGTCGATATTATAAGGCTTTATATTTTTTAAAGCCAGATCAAGGTTCTCCCGGACAAAAGTGACATCTTCCGGATGCGTAACTGTTGCGACAAATTCAGGGGTCTCATATTTTTTCCCTTTGGGCAACCCATACAAATTATAAATTTCTTCCGAAGGAATAATCTCATTGGTTATCAGATCCCAGTCAAGAAATCCCAGATGTGCCATTTTTTGAGCCTTTTCCAGACTGATATTTGTTTTAAGCAGTTCTTCTTCCCCCTTTTTCCGCTCTGTTATGTCTGTGATAACTGCTATGCGGGCATTTCTTCCTATGTAAACCAGGTCGTGCGACGTAACGAGAACGGTAATTTCTGTGTCATCTTTTTTTATATGATGCCATTCGCCCACATAGGCATGGCCTTTTAAGTTTCTTGCAAGCTCAACGATAGCGACCTTTTCCCTTTCAGGATATAAATCAGGCAAATGCATTGATAAAACTTCTTCTGACGAATAGCCATAATGTCTCAGAAATG